>JBIOHI010000170.1:0-4850 GCA_044448845.1 Bacteroidia bacterium | reverse complement strand
TTGAATTCATGAAAAAATATTGTTGCATTTTACTTTTTGTTTTGCTCGCGATGAGCGGGTTCGCGCAAAAAAGATTGTTCCCACAGGCACTGGTCGAATTTTATTCTTCCGAAGGATGTGAAAATTGCCCCATAGCCGATAAGTTCGCAAATGAGATCATTAATATTGCCGACTCTTTTCACCAACCCGTTTATGTCATCGATTTTCATGTCGACATCTGGAACCGTTCCGGTTGGGTCGATCCGTATTCCGATTCGAATTATACCAAAAGACAAATGAAATTAGCGATGCTCAACCAACAGGCATCCATCTTCACACCGATGGTTTTTATCAACGGGGAAGGCGCTTTGCCCGGTGGGGCCAAAAGGGAGATCAGTTCGTATATTCAGTCAGCACTGAAAGATGAACGCGTGCATAATTTGATCACCTATGCCACTTTGGATTTTGATAAAAGTTCACTGAAAATTGATTACGATATAACGGGGAAAACCGACAGCCTCATGTTGAACTTTGCCCTGGTGAAACGATCGCTTGTGCAGGAGGTTACCGCCGGAGACAACAAAGGCAAGACGTTAACGCATCATCATATCGTGAGGGCTTTTTCGAGCATCGTGGTCAACGAAGCCAAAGGTTCATACCTGATGACGATTCCCAGGGAAACCATGAAACTTGATGAATACCTGCTTATCTCTTTTTTGCAAAGAAGGTACGGCAGCCACGTTTTTGCCGTGGATGAATTATTATTCCGCCAGTGAGATCGTTTTGATCTTTTCTAACAACCCGTTCGATTTCGAAATGATCTCATTCAACTCTTTTTGTTTCGGATCATCCGGCTTCAGCGATTGCTTTTGTTTTTCTGCCGAATTTTTTATCTCGAGATAAACATCGGAAATTTTTGTTTCAATTCTCCTGATCATCATACGGGCGTAAAGATCGGAAGCATTTACTCTTTTAAAATAGTTTCTTAAACCGGGGATGGCTTTTAGAATCGTTTCATCGTCCGAACGTTTCAGGTAGTCTCCGTAACTGTTGAGAATGCTGAATTTGTAATATCCGAATTTTCCGAATGTGCCTTCAAAGTATTTGATGAAATTGCCTTTTGCATAATTACCCAAAAGATTGGCGTAAACTGCCTGCATCATTCCCGATCTTGAGGTTTTATATGGTTCTGCAAGCTTAAGGGCCAACTCCGGATCGGATTCGGCAACAAAGTGCATGGCAGTTCCTGCAACGCGGTAAGACGAATCGTTAACCGACCGGATGAATTCATCCTGGTATTTCAGCACATCGATCCCGTGCAAAAATTCAAGTGCCTCGGCTCTCAGTCTTGGGTTTTCATTTTTCAGAAAACTTTCCCTGACCTTCTCTGCGAACTGTTCACGCTGGTTTATTTTTAATTTTTGGATCAGGAGCATTCCGTATTCCCTGATTCCGTAATAATTCGCATTTAATAAATAATTGATCGAAGCATTGATATCAGGATTCAGCGAGTCGCTCATGATCGAGGTCATTCCCTGGATCGCCTTCACTTTGTCCATGTATAAAGGCGCGTGGGTGAGCATGAACTGGTTTTCTTTCCATGTCATGTTGTAGGTGACCTGGGCCAGTAAACATTTATCAGCATCAAAATTCACCAGGTCTATTGGCGCATCCGACCGGAAGAAAAATGAATCCGCACGATTCTCCACCACGATCTTTTTATGTTCCGTTTTTCCGTTGCTGTAAATATCAACCGTTAACGGAAGCCGGAATAAACGGAAACCCGAATCCTGTTTTTGTTCCACTAATAATTTCACAATTTTTCTATCTGCATCAAAAACCGTTTCGAGTTTCAAAACAGGATGCCCGTTTCCAAGAAACCATTCGTCAAAGAACCAGTTGAGGTCTTCGCCGGTAACTTCTTCAAATGCCAGCCGCAGTTGATGTATCTCCACCGTTTTGAATTTATTTTTTTTGAGATAGAGTTGGAGCGATTTGAAAAATGCATCATCCCCTACAACATTTCGTAACATATGCAGCACGCAAGCACCTTTCTGGTAACTCACCGCATCAAACATGTCCTCGCGGTCGGCATAGTAATACCGGATGAGATGGTTTTTAAATTTTCTCTTTTGCGAGAAATAGGCATTCTGATTTTCCTCAAAATTATTATCCGCCTCGAGTTTTCCGTATTTGTATTCATCCCAAAGGTATTGCCCGTAAGTTGCAAATGATTCGTTAAGCGGCACATTCGACCACGACTCACAGGTAACGAGGTCTCCAAACCACTGGTGAAAAAGTTCGTGTGAGATAATACTTTCATACGAGTTGTCGAGGTGTTCCCTTGCATCGTGGTTGAGCCCTTCGAAATGAACAACGGCAGAGGTGTTCTCCATGGCACCGCTCACGAAATCGCGAACGACCACCTGCGAAAATTTATCCCAGGGATAATTCACTCCCAATCGCTGTGAATAAAATTCGATCATCTCGGGGGTGTGGCCAAAAATAAGTTTTGCATAAGGTTCATAATCGGGTTCCACGTAATAATAAACTTCAATGCTATCGCGCCACGAATCTTTTACCACGGCAAATTCACCAACTGCCATCATCACGAGATAAGGAGCGTGCGGAAGGTTTTGTCTCCAGTAATCCGTGTGAGTTCCATCGGCATTCATTTTGGCATAGATCATTTCCCCGTTCGAAAGTGTCACATCTTTTTCATCGGCTGTAATATAAATTTCGGTGGTCATTTTTTCATTCGGAACGTCATGCGTTGGGAACCATCCCGAGTTCGATTGCGTTTCTCCCTGGGTCCATATTTCACGGGGCTTTTCAGGATCTGTTCGCAGCGGGTTGATAAAATAAATTCCTTTCGCATCTTTGATCGCGGCACTTCCTTTCTGGTTGTTCTCATTTGGTTTTGCCACGTAATCTATAAAGATCCGGAACGTATCGGTGCGGTGAAATTCTTTTCCAAGGTTGATATGAATGACCAAAGAATCGTAAGTGAATGAAAGATCCTGCGTATCTTTTTCACGGATCATCGCCAAACGGTTCAGGTTAAAATATTTAGCATCCAGGTCAAGCACAGAGGTTGGATAAAAATAAGGTTTCACGGTGAGGGTGGCTTTTCCGATCACCTGCTGTTTGGCATAATCAAAGCGGATGTCGAGGATGGTATGAAGAATATCATTGACCAGCGTTTCAGTGGGCCGGTAGGTTTCTTTGGGTGTATTATCTGTGATCACCACATCGTTCAGCAAAATATTCTTTTCGTTGTTTTTTGATGCCGTGTTTTTATTTACTTTGCAGCCGTTTAAGGTGGCCACAAGAAGGATCAAGTAAAGGATTCGAAGGTACATTCAATATTGTTTTTGCAGCAATTATACCGAATATTCATGAAATTAAACCCGTGTTGTCAACACCGATTAAAACCTTATAAATAGGGTTGGTGATATTTGAATTTCCGGGAATTCAAACCTGAACTGATCGAACTAAAACCGTTGAAAGAGAAAATATGCTGAAGATTAAAATAAATACTGATTCCGAACTGGAAATCAACTTTCAAAAAGATCAACTGATGCTGAATGGGAGCCCGGCAGATTTCAATGTGGAAGAAATTTCGCAGGGCAGGTTTCATTTTATCTATAAAAATAAATCCTATACCGTGGAAGTGCTTGATACCGATGAAACTGGTAAATCACTTGATATTTCAGTGAATGGATCGAAGCAACACGTGGAAGTAAAAGACGATTACGATGTGCTGCTTCAAAAACTCGGGATGGATAAAACTGCGGGAACGAAAATGAAAGAAGTGAAAGCTCCAATGCCGGGACTGGTTTTAAAAATAAATGTGAAGGAAGGAGATGCGATTCAAAAAGGAGACTTATTGTTAGTGCTTGAAGCAATGAAAATGGAGAACACGATCAAAGCAGTTGGTGAAGGCGTGGTGAAAAAGATCTTAGTGCAAACCAAACAGGCAGTTGATAAAAACCAGGTGATCATGTTGATGGAATGAAGAAGATTGTGAAGTGGTGAGTTGTCATTAGTCAATTGTCATTGGTCATTCGGTTGTTATTCAATTGTCATTCGGTGGTTACTCAGTTGTCACTTCGAACGGGGTCGAGAAGCGTAAGAAGTAGTGTAAAGTGGCAGGAGGCAGCGGCAGTTTGCAGTTTTTGTAATTCGGAAATTCGTAGTGCTTGCTTAATCAAAAATTTTCTTTAACATTTGTTGGAAATAAATCATGCAAGAAGTTCATTGGAATTTTTAACTGAATTTATAACTCTCAGTTCTCGCGCATCTGTGATACGTGAGTTTAAATTTTCAAAAAAATTATTTCAAAATAATTTGTTTGAAACTGCACCCGTATCCGGTGAACGAACCGATGGCTCCCGTGATATTAGATTTCACCTGCACCGGTGTGGCAAACGGCCCACCGTTATTGGCCACTCTTTGAAAAGATTGCCAGAACAGGAATTCATTTCTCCCGATCGAGTTCAGGTAAAAATTCATCGTATCGCCCTGGGCGAAAATGTTATTGTATCGAATGATCCTCGGGGCATTATCGATCAACTGGTCATCAAAGGTCTGGTAGGAATCAGCAGACCCCCAACCCAGCATCAAATTAGTTGTATCGTGATGACGAGCGAGGCGGTAATTATTTTGCCCGGGAGGATCAGTAAAATATAAAGTGATGTATGCATCATTCTTATGGTCGTTATTATTATCCTCATTTTTTATAATGTAAGCGACCGAATCGACAGGAACAACTTTTGGGATCGTTGTTCTCCCGTTAATTTTTGTGCCATCAGGCAAAGTAATATCGAGCAGGTACGGCATTTTTTCTTTTCCGGTAAAAGTTGCGCTGA
>JBIOHI010000169.1:0-4892 GCA_044448845.1 Bacteroidia bacterium | reverse complement strand
GGTAAATACCTCCCTGTAATTTCTCTTCGCCTTTAAAAACAGCCCTGCCTGATTCATCGGTAACAGCGCTGTCTTTTACGTATTGCTTGTCGCCAAAGTAATATCCCAGTAAAATTTTTTGATTCTTAAACCCGTTGATCTTAATCTGTATCCGGTGGCCGTCTTTCGCCAGTGAAATCAGGGGTATTGCCAGTAAAAACAAAATTATTCTTTTCATCTTTTTCGGTTAGTATTTGATTTTAAAACAGGGCGTAAATATAGCCAATTAGACGAAGAGGCAACAGGTTTTGTTGCATCCGGTTTAATTTTTAAGAAAATTTTAAGAATGTTCAACAGTGTTATTGGAAATTCAGAATAATGGTTACTTTTGGGTATTAAATTTTTCCCCAATGGAAGCTAAAACACTCGTATCGGAAATTCAGTCTGAACATCCGGAATGGCTTAAAAAATTGAAGCTCACCAAAGATGAGCTTAGTTCCTTCGACCAACAGCTCGGAGATGTGATCAAAAAAAATAATATCTCGGAGATCGCCAGGCATGTCGAACATTTTCAAAACCAGTTTATCAGGCAAAAAGAAGTGATTGACGAACTCCGTCACGAGATCAAGCAGTATGAGAATACACTGGAAGTGATGCCTGGAGCGGATTTGAGTGAACCTCAGGAAAATCTGTATAATCACCGCATGGCACTCATCGAACAGATGGAAACATTTGAAAAGATCTATGGGGAATTGAAAGACGAATACCAAAAATTTTTGAACCAAACTTCATAAGTTAGCGGAGTGACCGAACTCCCTGAAGAATTTACCAATGAGATCCGTTCTTTGCTGGGTGCAGAGTGCGGATCTTTTTTTTCAGCTTTCGAAAACAAACCGGCAACCAGCATTCGTTTGAACGGGTTTAAGCCAGTACCGCTTTTTGGAGAATGTGAAAAGGTGGAATGGTGCCACGATGGGCGTTATCTTCACGATCGACCAGGTTTTATCGGAGACCCGTTGTTTCATGCAGGTACCTATTATGTGCAGGAAAGTTCATCAATGTTCCTGGATTTCCTGTTGAGGAATATCATTTCTCGAAACGATAAGCCGTTAAAAATTCTCGACCTGTGTGCAGCACCCGGAGGAAAAAGTACGATCATCAGTTCCTGCCTTTCGGAAAAAGATCTGCTGGTGAGCAATGAAATTATCCGCTCAAGGGTTTCAGTGCTCGCAGAGAATATGATGAAATGGGGACAGTCGAATGGGATGATCACCAATAATGATGCGAAAGATTTTTCACATTTAGATTGCTGGTTTGATGTGATCGTTTTGGATGCACCTTGCAGTGGTGAAGGACTTTTCAGGAAAGACAAAAAAGCCATCGAACAATGGAGTGCCGCAAATGTGTTGCATTGCGCTGCCCGCCAGAAAAGGATCTTCAGCGATGTGATCGGTTCGCTTAAACCAAACGGGTATTTGATCTATTCGACCTGCACGTTCAATGAAATAGAAAATGAAGAGAATGTAAAATGGATGATGGAACATTTTGAAATGGAACCCATGCAAATTAATACAGATGCGAAATGGAATATTGTTCAGAATGAATTAGGATACAGGTTTTATCCGCATAAAGTAAAAGGAGAAGGATTTTTTATTTCGTGTTTGAAAAAGCGATCCGGGAATATCTCCAAAACCAAAAGTAAATCGTCAAAACCCGAATTCGTTTCAAAAAAAACAACCGAAGAATTGAAACCGTGGTTGAAAAATCCGGATCAATATGAATTCATCCAATATGGAAAGGAAATTCAAGCTTTAAATAAAGACCTGATCAATGATTTTGAATTCGTTTCAAAAAAAATAAAGACGATTTATTCGGGGATAACTATGGGAGAGTTAATGAACGGCAAATTACATCCTTCACACCAGCTCGCACTTTCAAATGTACTGGATGAAAGTGTGAAACGCCTTGATCTGAGCAGGGAAGACGCGATCAGGTATTTGCGAATGGATCCGCTGAAAACTGAAACGCCTGAAAAGGGTTTGCACCTTGTTACGTATAAAAATTTCGGGCTCGGTTGGGTGAATGTGCTTCCGACCCGCATCAACAATTATTTGCCCAACAACCTTCGCATCCGGAAGATGATTTCATAAAAAAATTATTTCGCGGGTGTATTCATCAACTTTTGCAATGCCCATCCTGAAAACATTTTCATGGAGGAGTAATTCTTCAATTTTTTCGGGCCACTCGATCAGGCATAAATTCCCGGAAGATAAATATTCTTCGTAACCGATATCATAAACCGCTTCAAGATTTTTTATGCGGTAAAAATCAAAGTGGTAGATCGTTTTTCCACCCGTGGTTCGGTACTCATTCACTAATGAAAAGGTCGGGCTCGAAATCTCATTTTTCACTCCAAGAAAGTTGCAGAGAGCTTTGATCAAAGTGGTTTTACCGGTTCCCATTTCACCGCTGAATGCCCAGATTTTGCAATCATTCGCACGCAATGAAATTTCTTTTACGACATCTGAGATTTGCCCGAGACTATATTTTATCTGCATGAAATATTTCTTCAGGCTTGCTGGGATGTTTGTACCGGTGATGGTGCCGGTTAGGATTGATGATCTCACCCAGCCATTTGAACGGACGGAAGCGTTTGCTTTTCTTTAATCCGAAGTCTTCGATGCTGTGTTTTTTGACATGCGTTTTCATTTCATCGATAGAATCTGTAACAAGCAGTAATTCGAGGTCGGGAGCCGAAATGGTTCCGTTCATAACCATGTCATCCAATAGAGTGATCAGGTTTTTCCAATAATCTTTCCCGATCAAAACAACAGGAAATCCTTTTATCTTTCCTGTTTGAATCAATGTCAATGCTTCAAACATTTCGTCCATGGTTCCCATACCGCCGGGCATGCAAACAAAACCATACGAATATTTTATCAGCAAAGTTTTTCTCACAAAAAAATACCGGAACTCCACGGATTTCTGAACATATGGATTTTCTTTCTGTTCGTGCGGCAAAACAATGTTGCAACCGATGGAACGGCCACCGGCTTCGAATGCACCCCGGTTGGCAGCTTCCATGATCCCGGGTCCGCCACCGGTAAGTGTGGTAAGTCCGAGATCGGCAATTGCCTTTCCAACTTCCATGGCTTTGATATAATACGGATGGTCTTCGCTGAAACGGGCGCTGCCAAAAACAGTAACACAGGGACCGATGAAATGAAGTTTGCGGAACCCTTTCATGAATTCGCGCATTACTTTCAAAGTGAAAAGGAACTCGCGCAGTCGCGAACGAGGTCCTTCGAGAAATCTTCTTTCAGAGTGCAGATAACTGTCAGTGAGTTCTCTAATTTGCTGTTGGTTCATTTAATATTTAAACGACAAACATTGTTGCCTTTGCAAAAGTATTAATTTTATCCGAGATATTGGGTACTGGTTGCTCGTTACTGGATACTGGATACTGGATACCCGATGCCTGATACTGGAGCACGAAATTCAAAACATTAAATAGCCTGTTGTAAGTGGCAGTTGGCGATGTAGCGAAAACTTTAAATTTTAAATTTCAGACTTTAAACTCAAAACCGTATTTAAGTTGTCAGTGAAGTAACCTCAAACAACAAACTCCAAACAACAAACTTTTTTACAGGTTCCCCCTAATCTGTTGTTCTCTTTCGAGTGCTTCGAATAAAGCTTTGAAATTTCCTTTGCCGAACGATTTGGCTCCTTTGCGCTGGATGATCTCGAAGAACATGGTGGGACGGTCTTCCACCGGCTTGCTGAACAACTGCAACAAATAGCCTTCATCATCGCGGTCTACTAAAATTCCAAGTTCTTTCAGAGGTTCAATATCTTCTTCGATTTTTCCTACACGGTCGAAAAGGTCGGCATAATAACTTCCGGGAACTTTCAGAAATTCAACTCCGCGTGCCATCAGTTGTTTAACGGTTGATACGATATCCCTGGTTGCAATGGCGATGTGCTGGGTGCCCTCTCCTTCATAAAAATCAAGATACTCTTCCACCTGTGATTTCTTTTTTCCAACGGCCGGTTCGTTGATCGGGAATTTTACATAACCGTTTCCATTGCTCATCACTTTACTCATCAGTGCCGAATATTCGGTGGAAATATCGTTATCATCGAAAGATAAAATATTTTTGAAACCCATCACGTCCTCATAAAATTTCACGCGCGGATTCATCCGGTTCCAACCTACGTTCCCAACGCAATGATCGACATACAATAATCCTGTTGGCAGAGGATTGTAAGCACTTTCCCATTTCACAAATCCCGGCATGAAGACACCTGTATAATTTTTTCTTTCGATAAAATAATGTTCCACTTCACCGTAGGTTTTTATTCCGCTCATGCGAATCACACCCTGTGCATCGGTTAAAGTTTTGGGTTGTAAACTGGCTTCTCCTCCACGCTTTGTTGTCTGCTCGAAAGCATCGTAAGCATCGTCCACCATTAATGCAAGTATTTTCACACCGTCACCATGTTTTTTGTGATGCTCTGCTATCGGGCTGTCGGAATGCATGGGAGAGGTAAGCACGAGCCGCATTTTATTTTGAATAAGAACATAAGAAGCGCGGTCTTTCAATCCTGTCTCCGGTCCGGCATAAGCCAGGCTCTGGAATCCGAAAGCGGTTTTGTAATAATGTGCTGCCTGCTTGGCATTACCAACATACAATTCGATGTAATCCGTTCCGTGCAACGGCAAGAAATCAGTGGTCATTGATTCTTTTTTTTCCAGGGTTTGTGTATTCATTTTATTCTTATTATTATTTTGTTTCCTCTAAATGATGAATTTCATTATACTTTTTTATCAGTCCATTAATTGACAGGTCTTCATCAATCAAACTCCAATGAATTCCGTATCCTGAAGGGGATATCTCAAAATTTCCTCTTTC
>JBIOHI010000168.1:0-4932 GCA_044448845.1 Bacteroidia bacterium | reverse complement strand
GTGTAATAGTGTATGAAAAGATCGCAAGGATCATCGCTGTATTATTCACGGGGATCATTCTCACCGTCTTGCTTTTCTTCACCATCCTTTTCACCAGCGTTCTCGGGGCACTTTACCTGAACACATTTTTCGGAAATCCTTATGCCGGGTTCGCCATTATAGCTGCCCTTTATTTTATTGCCCTGATCGTATTGGTATTTTTCCGGAAAGAACTGCTCGAGAAAATCATTATCAATAAGGTTATTAAAATTCTGTTCGATGAAAAATCAAAAGAAAATAAATAACCTCGCTTCGCTCCTCGAAGAAAAGCAGCGATTGCAGAACGAACTCGGCATGCAGGAAAAGGCCATGCTGAATCACGTGGTTTACCTGCGGCACAATTTCATCCCGCTGATCATTTACCGGGTGATCCCGTTGAAAGGATTAGCCGAACAGGGAATCCTCAAAACCGTTACCGCGGACATTCTTCCCTTGATATTCGGGCTGGGCAACGAAAGCAGTCACAGTGAAGTGAGCATATTATTGGCAAGAGGAATAAGGTTTGTGATAAAAAATGCAGGGGTGAACGTTCTCCGGAAAATTTTTGGGAAGAAAAAAAGAAAAGAAAAAAAAGAAGCTGAGAAAAATTAATTTTATTCTATCACCACCATTTTTCGCGAATGCACTTCACCATTCACCAAAAAATTCAGGAAATAAATTCCGGCACTTAAATGATCCATCGAAATTTCTTTCGAATGATTTCCCGGTTCGGCAATTAAAGATTCCATAGACTTTACCTGTTGCCCGAGTATATTTACCATTTGCATTTTTATTTCCGAACGGGAATTCAATTTAAAGTTTAAAAATACTTTTTCATTTTGATGAACCGGGTTTGGAAAAAGATTGAATCCGGAAACGGAAGAATTATTGATTTCTGTAATTGCAACATTCGGGTCGGTAATTAAACGAAAATCAGCATTGATGAAATATTCATGGGTGAATGCATTGCCAGAAACAAACCCAAGCCAGCCGCTGCTTGCCACATAAGCCGCCCATGATGGTGCAAGCAATGAGGTACTGTAAAAATTCGGATTACTCCAGGCAACCGTGTCGGTATTGACGGTGTACAAAAATCCGAAATAATTGGTCCGATGCCTTCCTGTTGGAATAGTTGCAGGATCTTTTTGCCAGATCATGATGGCGGTGTCGTTTCCGGAAACAGTTGGAACCCCCGATTTAAAAACCACCGAGTAAGCAATAAGATTATTGGTATTTGCTCCGTTCATAGCATTCATCGTTATTCCGTTGGGACATTTACGGGTAAAAGTCTTCATATTAAAATAGTTCTCAAACTTTCCGTTCATATTAGCTACACCTGTTGAATCATTCTTTCTCAAAATAATGGTATCGGTGGCATAATAATTTTTCGGCAATCGAATGCTGTCACCGATCCAATCAACCAGGGCAAACCGGTTGAGCGAAGGGTTGAAGGCATATTTGGAAATTTCATTGCCGAGAAAATAATGAATGAACAAGGTATCCTTCACAAAATTTCCATTCGAAAAGGTATCGACATTTCGAACATAAGCATAAGCAAAACGGATTGAATCGAGCATGAAACCATTATACCTGCTGAGCTGAAATACCGGGGTTCCGCTGATGGAGATCATGGTGTCTTTCGGATCGAGCACACGCCCGAAACCGAGCCATTGGTTGGTACCGGTTGTTCCGTCAGCATAAAATATCTTTGCCAGCGAATCGTGCATCATGAAGGCAATTCCGGTTTGCAGGTGTGTTAATGAAAAAGTATCATATTTGATCGGAGTGTACCAGTCGGAAATCAGTGTCTTGCCAAACGCGCTGTTGTTTTGGGCATTGCTGAATTCAAAATCATTCAGGTGAAGTGTGTGCGGGTTGTTATTCATTCGCATCTGTGCAAATGAGGAAACGGTTAAAAGAAGGATAAAAAAAACTGTAAGAAGTTTTTTCATTTGGTGAGTAAAAATTTTCTGTAAAAGTATCGCTTGTAATGAAAATAAAAAAACCCGTTCGGAAATGGAACGGGTTTTTGAAAATTAGTTTATATGATTATTCAACAATACTGAGTTTCTTTGATTGGGTCTGTCCATTTACCGTTACGTTTACAATGTACATTCCTGTGCTCAACCCGTTCAGGTTAACTTCAACTCCATCCTTACCCTGGTCAAACATGCGGTCAGCAACCAATGAAACGGATTGTCCCATGAGATTGAAAATCTCCACTTTCACTTTTGCAGCATTCTTAAGATTGAAAGCAACGTAAGCGCCCTGGCTCACTTTTGCCGGGTTAGGATAAACCGTGCTTGCAAAATTATCATTAGTGATTTGATTCACTTCCAAATTTCCGGTAGTAAGCAGGAAACCATTCACAAAATACTGATGCGCGTAATATGCGTTTCCGGGAACATACCCTTGCCAACCTGTAGGGTTATTCGGATAAGACGCTCTTTTCTCGGCTACGATTGTATTATTATAAAATTTGGTTTGAGTCACCTGGGTAGGATACGGTGAACCGGTCCCGTTATCATAGGTAGAATATCCGAAATAATTCACTCTTTTTGAACCGGCAGGAAGCGGATTGGTGCTTTGATAGATCATGATCGAACTGCTGTCATAAGGATGCCCTGGTTTAAATTTCAAATTGAAAGCGACCAGGTTTTTTGATGATGCATTCACGCTCACTACTGCAGGTACTTTAACAAAATAATATTTTGAATACCATCCGCTTTCAGGGGCTCCGGTTGTAGTACTGGCAGCAGCAATAGTGCTGTCATTCCTTGTCAGGAGGATGGTTTGGGTTGTGAACATTCCTGTAGGCCTGCGGTTAGGAATACTAAAACCTGCCGGCTTGGCATAAACTTCTTTAACAAGAGGGGGACTAAAATTAATTGTGCCTGTATTATCTATTCCGGAAGGAATAAAATAATCTATAAAAAGTGTATCCACAACCGCCACGTTTCCTAACAAAGGAACAGCGATGGAATCAACATTTCTCACGTACAAATACCTGAAATAAATAGAATCCAGTGTATAACTATTACCATTTGACATTTTGATATTGGGGTTATCGGTCAGATCGATGTTATCGTCCTTAGGATCCAATACCTGCCCAACATTGGTTGCACCCGGCATATAAGTAACATTCAGGTTATTGTCGATATACCTTACCGTGGAATCAGGAAAAAGGAAATTTACATACGACTGCCAGGTGGAAGAAGCACCGGCTTTGGATGCGAACACATAAGGTTCGTACCAATTTGAAACGATTGTTTTTCCATAATGTGATGATGAATGAACCGGGGATACAATTGGTGTTTTCTCCGCCGGTGCAAAGCCCGGTGAATTAACTATGGGAGACTGCGCAGATGCACCCATAATAAATACGGTTGATAAGGAGGTAAAAATTAACTTTTTCATTTGATTCTGTTTAAGTTGATTAAGTTCTATTTAAGTTGCAAGTATAATAAAAATCCGAAATTATAAAAAGTTTACGAAATAGAAGAGCAACCCGGTTTGAATTTGGTTGCATTAAAAAATAATTTTAAATCTCTTTCCAGTTGCCGTCACTCTTTATCAGCGCGATCAGCTCGGTAACGGCAGTTTCTTTATCCACTCCTTTTTTTACCACATCTTTACCTTTGTATAAGGTGATCTTCCCGGGACCTGAACCAACATAACCGTAATCGGCATCGGCCATTTCACCGGGACCATTCACAATGCAACCCATGATGGCTATTTTTATTCCCTTCAAATGATCGGTCTGTTTCCGGATCATGGAAGTGGTTTCCTGCAGATCGAACAACGTTCGGCCGCAGGAAGGACAACTGATGTATTCGGTTTTCGTGATCCGCGAACGGGTTGCCTGGAGGATACCGAAACTAAAATCGTTGGTTCTTTGGATGGAACCATCTTTTGATGCAATAAAAATTCCGTCCCCAAAACCGTCAATCAGCAAACTCCCTGCATCTATTGCGGCATTAAGCATCACCGTTTCTTCATCTGACCTCTCCCCGGGCCCCTCTCCAAAAGAGAGGGGAGTTGAGTAGTTACAAGCAATGATCACCGGGTTCTTTATTTTTTTTTCTTCCAATAAAAAAAATGCATTCCGGATTTCTTTCATGGGATGAGGAGACCGGCTTTGCAGGATCAAAACAAAATTTTGAGGAAGATCCGATCCCGTTAAAAATTCTTCGCTGATTTCCGAAGCATTTAATAAAAGAAAATTCAATGTTTGTGAAAAAGATCCCGTCCTTTTGTTCCCTGAAAAATCAGAAGAATAAAACAACGGAAAATTATTTTGTTTGTTGATGACGGAGTTCCATGTTTTACTGTGGCAGATCCCCTTCAAACCTGCCGGCAGCATGAAGTCACATTGGGTGTTTCCGAAAAAAATATAGTCGCATGCCGATTCAACCGAATGCCATTTATCTGTTGACTCATGATAAAAATAACCTACTGCCTCAAGGTCTTTAACCGAAATTTTTTCTTTAAAACTGAAATCGGCAAGCACACGCGGAACATTTTTACCTCCAATATTTTCTACTTCGAAACTTTCACGTTTGTTAAATTCGTAAGGATCCCAATCCGGTGATCGGTGATCAGTAATCGGTGATCGGTGATCGGTAATCGGTGATCGGTTTTGAACCGCAATGGAGTTTTCAAAACGCGAAATGATTTTTTTTGCCACCGGAATTTCAAACTCCGGGTCTTCGGTAAGTGAAACGCGAATAGTGTCTCCCAGCCCGTCTTCCAATAAACTTCCGATCCCGATGGCGGATTTGATGCGGCCGTCATCTCCATCGCCTGCTTCGGTAACACCGAGGTGTAACGGGTAATGCATGTTTTGTTGGTTCATGGTTTTCACCAGCAAACGGTAAGCCTGCACCATTACTTTCGGGTTGCTCGATTTCATTG
>JBIOHI010000167.1:0-4959 GCA_044448845.1 Bacteroidia bacterium | reverse complement strand
GGATCGGACAGCATCACCTTAACCAATTATATTACAGTGAATGCGTTGCCGAATATTCCATCAGTGAGCAGCAACAAGCCTCTTTCGCTTTGCATCGGTGACAGCATTATTTTATCGTGCGATTCGAATGCTGTCAATTATCAATGGATGAACAACGATGTAAATATTAGCGGTGCCAATCAAAAAACTTTGACAGTGATCATACCCGGTAATTACCGGGTAAAGATTTTCAATACCAATAATTGTTCGGCCATTTCACCGGTGACGAGTGTTCTTCCAACCATTGCAGCACCCATCATTACACCTTCCGTTTCGGGAAATGGATTTTGTTTCGGAACCTCGCTGCAATTAAATTCGAATGCGTCTGTGGGGAATCACTGGTATAAGAACGGAACTTCCAATCCTGGTGATACCAATTTCGTTTATACCACCCTTGATTCGGGAACATATTCGGTTAACGTAATTCTTAACGGTTGCAACAGCCCGATGTCACAGGCATTGAAATTTACTTTGTTTCCGAAACCTCCAGCTTTGACCATCACCGGAAAATCAAGTTCCACAGTTTTCAGCATTGATACATTCAATGTTGCTTTTCATACAGGTTCGGTTTATACCTGGACGGTTATTGGGGGAAATATTATGTCAGGGGTAGGCACGAACCAGCTCGCGATCGAGTGGCAGAATTTTCCCAACGGAGCGATCTCGGTGACTGAAATCAATTCAAACGGTTGCAGCGGTGATCCGGCAAATGCATTGGTAACGCTGGCTCCGATCGGTGTTAAAGAAATTTCTTCATTGAACAATTTCAGGTTGTTTCCCAATCCTGCGGATAAAATGATCACGATTGAATTTGAAAATTCTTTAAAACAGAATATTGAAATCAGTTTGGTGAATGTACTCGGGCAAAAAATGTACGGTGAAAAAATAAATGTTTTTGCAGGACCATTCAGCAAACAAATTAACGTTTCCGATTTATCGAAAGGCATTTATTTTATGGAAGTGAAAACGGGAAACGGGAGCAAGAAGATGAAAGTAGTGATTGAATGAAGTTCAAAAACAGAACACACGAATTTTGATAAATAAAAAAGTCCCGCCAGACGGGACTTTTCTTTTAGTTTTTAATGTTTTATTTATTCACCACAAATTTTTTCGTCTCGCTGATTCCGTCTCCGGATAAAGTATAGAAATAAATTCCGATGCGAAGATCATCGGTGTTAAAAGGCACCTCGTGAACTCCGGCTGTGAATGTGTCATTCAAAACAGTTTTGATGAACCGGCCGGTCACATCGTACAGGCTAATGGTAACTGTTGAATTGGAACTCAGAAAGAAACTTATTTGTGAATTTTCGTCAACGGGATTTGGTGTAACAAAAGAGTTGGCAGAAGCCGGAGAAATATTTTTCACTCCGGTTGGTGTGGTTCCAAGTTCATTTCCGATTGGCGTATTGCTAAAAGATAATGCATCAATATAAACCGCACTGGTGGTTGATCCGATCAAATACATTATGATATTGGCAGAATCAACAGTTCCTCCGGGCTGATAGATGATGGTAACGTGAAAGGGAGTCCAGGTGGCCCGGCTGGTGTTGGTGAGGTCGTAAGCCGCTCCACCGGCCCCGCCCAGATTACTTGTAAAATAGGTTTCAACAATAAAAGAGTCTGAAGCGGATATGTTTGCTTTGATATAACCGTTCAGGTAAGCGGGTTTTGAATTGGTTGCAATACCGGTTGTGGTAGATAACATAGATAGATAGGTGTATCCTGAATAAGAAAAGGGGCTGAATTTCACGGAAGAGTTACCCGAATATTTATCGGATGATTGCGTGACGGTGGTTAGAATAGGCGGCATGTTAAATAAGGCGGACCAACCATTGGGGTTGCCATTGGTCCAGTTTTCAAAATCCGCATTGGGAATAGTTTGGCCATTCGCATGAATGGTGATCGCAAGAACACTTGCGTACATTAAGAGAGAGGAGAGTTTTTTCATTTCAGGTATATTTAAGTTGATTCAAACTTAATTATTAATTTCGATTTGAGAAGAATAAAAAAAAATCCTGCGTTAACGCAGGATTTTTTTATTAAATTTTTTTATGTTCCTATTTATTCACCACAAATTTTTTCATCTCGCTGATTCCGTCTCCTGATAAAGTATAGAAATAAATTCCACTTTGAAGGTCATTGGTGTTAAAAGGCACCTCGTGAACTCCGGCTGTGAATGTTTCATTCAAAACGGTTTTGATGAACCGGCCTGTCAAATCGTAAACGCTGATCGTTACAGCTGAACCGGAATTCAAAGCGAAACTGATCCGGGAATTCCCGTTAACAGGATTTGGTGTAACAAACGAATTAGCGGAAACAGAGGTAATATTTTTTACGCCTGTTGTGACAGTGTTTCCAAGTTCATTCCCAATAGGAGTGTTGCTGAAAGATAGCGCATCGATCAAAACAGAACTGGTGGTTAATCCGCTGAATTTAAAATAAACTGAAAATGAATCGGGTGTGAAGCCAGCAGGATAATTGATGGTAACATGAAATGGAGACCAGCTTGCACGGCTTAAACTGGTGTAATCAATTCCTGCACCGGATGTACTGGTAACACTGTTGTGAAAAATTCCAACAGCTATGAAAGTGTCCGTGCTGGCCAGGCTGGCTTTGATCCAGCCATTCAGGTATGCCGGTTTGGAGGTAGTTGGCAGCGGATTCATTTCCAGAAGCGCGGGATAGGTTGTTGATGCGAGAGTAACAGTATTGAATTTAACTGAAGAGGTTCCCGAATAAAAATCGGATGATTGAGTAATGGTAACAATGGTTGGAGGACTATTCATCGGGGCCATCCAACCAGCGGGTACTCCGCCTGACCAGGTTTCAAAATCAGCATTCGGAATGGTTTGAGCATTTGTTGGAAGCACGGCCATCATGCCGGCAAAGAGAGATAAAAAAAGTAATGATTTTTTCATGAAGTTTTATTTTAGAAAATGAATTTAAAGATAATTATTATACAAATATACCTGCTGACAAAGAAAGAAACACAAGGTAAACTTTATGAAACGTCATGGTTCCGTAAAAATAGATTTCTTTGAGGGTTGGAATATTAAACCCGTATTAAATTTTCCATGGTTCCTTTCCGAATGAATGTCTTTTGACTGCAAAGCGGTATAAAATTTCGATCTTGTTCTGGTGCGATTTAAATTATTGCTACCTGAGCAAACCGCTCTTCAATCTCATCGAGCAACGAAATAATTTCAATGAAATCATCCAGCGTTACCAGTTTCAAACGGGTTTCTTTAAAATTCGTAAGCCCTTTGAAATAATGGCTGTAATGCCTGCGCATCTCCAGCACACCGACCACTTCATTTTTCCATTCCACAGAATGGAGCAAATGTTTTTTACAAACAGAAATACGGTCGGAAATAGTTGGTGGCGGAAGTTCATTCCCGGTCTTTAAAAAATATTTTATTTCGTCAAAGATCCACGGGTAACCGATTGCTGCCCGTCCGATCATGATCCCATCCACGCCAAATTTATTTTTGTATTCCAGCGCTTTTTGAGGCGAATCAATATCACCATTGCCGAAGATCGGAATTTTTATCCTTGGATTTTGTTTCACTTTCGCGATCAAAGTCCAGTCGGCCTCCCCTTTATATAATTGTGTCCGTGTTCGCCCGTGGATCGTCAACGCTGTAATTCCGGCATCCTGCAAACGTTCGGCAACTTCTTCAATATTTTTTGTTTGTTCATCCCAGCCCAACCGGGTTTTCACGGTTACCGGAAGAGAAGTAGCATTCACCACCGATGAGGTGAGCCGCACCATCAGGTCGATGTCTTTCAGCACGGCTGCTCCTGCACCTTTGCACACCACTTTTTTCACCGGGCAACCGAAATTAATGTCCACCAGGTCGGGGTGGCAGGTATCCACTATTTGCGTGGCCAGCTTCATGGCTTCTTCATCGCCACCGAAGATCTGGATTCCCACCGGGCGTTCCTTTTCAAAGATGTCGAGTTTCTTGCGGCTTTTGATCGCGTCCCGGATCAGGCCTTCCGAAGAAATGAATTCAGTGTACATGAGGTCGGCACCGTGTTCCTTGCAAACCGCGCGGAATGGAGGATCACTCACATCTTCCATCGGTGCGAGCAGCAAGGGAAATTCTCCAAGTTCGATATTTCGTATTTTAACCAAATCGGGTTTACTTTGCCGCAAAAATATGCAAACGAACGAGAACGTCTCATCACCATCACCGCTGCGTTACTTTATTTCGCGGTTGCTGATCCTTTTCGGGATGTCGCTCCTGTTTTATTTTTTATTCTCCGGGATCACACTGTTGTTGTTGAAGCCTGTATTCGGCATCAACAGTTTATCTGCCCTTATCGAATTCGAAACCAATCCTGTAGCACTGCAAGCCATGAAATTCATGCAGGTATTTATTTCCATTGGAGCGATGGTGTTGCCCGCACTGATTTTTACATGGATGGTTCAGCAGGAGCGGTTTACTTTTTTGAAACTGAATAGTTTTTTTTCGTTCAAACATTTCCTGCTGATGATCTCGTTGCTGGTGTTTTCGATTCCGTTTCTTGCCTGGCTGGTGCATTTCAACGGCAATATTCATTTTCCGTCCGTTTTTTCGGGATTGGAACAAACGTTAAAAGATGCCGAAATTTCTGCTGAACAAATGACGAAAGCATTTATGCGCACCACTACACTGTCGGGATTTGCAGTTAATTTAGTTGTGATCGCGCTGGTTCCCGCCATCAGCGAAGAACTCTTTTTCCGCGGGGCTTTGCAGCAACTCATCAAAATGTGTTTTGATAAACGACACCTGGCCGTTTGGATCTCAGCCATCATTTTTTCGGGCATTCATTTTCAATTCTTCGGATTTTTTCCACGTATGGTCCTGGGACTTTTTCTCGGATATCTTTTCGAATATTCAGGAAGTATGTGGCTGAATGTGTCACTGCATTTTC
>JBIOHI010000166.1:0-4985 GCA_044448845.1 Bacteroidia bacterium | reverse complement strand
GCCTATTATTATATTGATGATGTTTCCCTTGTTGAGTGTAACTATTTGCCACCGAATATTTTGGATAACGATACGCAATTATGTTCTAACCCGGGGCACTTTTCATTACCACTATCGGCATACACACCTTATGCAACAAGCTATTTATGGAACACCGGAGATACCACTCCCGTTATCATCGCTCAAAAATCCGCAAATTACTGGGTGTGTGTGATACGGGATGATTGCAGATATACCGATACAATCGCTGTCACATTTATTCCAAACCCTGTCATTAATTTAGGCAACGATCAAAAGATCTGCAAAGAAACTACACTCATACTGGACGCGAAAAATCAAGGCAGTTCTTATTTATGGAACAATGGATCCGTTTCACAAACTATAAAGGCAAAAGCTCCCGGATTATTCTTTGTTAAAGTAAAAAGCACGAACGGTTGCTCTGTTACCGATTCCATTTTGCTTGACACCTTCGCTTTTCCCCCAGTTTCCATTGGCAATGATACTTCGTTCTGTGAAGGAGAATACTTTAAGATCAATGCCGGAACACAATTCAAATCTTATTTATGGCAGGATGCTTCCACCAATAATTTTTATCCCGCGAAAAATGCAGGAACTTATTTTGTGGCGGTGAAAGACATCAATAATTGCGTTTCCTCGGATACCATTCATCTTTCTTTAAAACCTCAACCTGTTATCAGCCTCGGCAGCCTTATAAATATTTGTGAACCGGATATGATCCTTAAAACTTCGGGGAGTTTTGTTTCATACCGGTGGCAGGATGGCAGCACCTCCCCAACATTTCACCTCACCGATTATGGAAATTATTCATTGACCGTTACCGATTCAAATTACTGTTCAAATACCAAACAATTTGAAGTAACAAGCAATTGCCCCGGAACTCTTTACGTGCCTAATGTTTTTACTCCAAATGGTGACGGAAAGAATGAGACCTTTCTCCCCGTTGTGAGAAATATCAAATCACTTCAATTCGAAATATACAACCGATGGGGCGAACTGCTTTTCGAAACTTTCGAGTTGAATAAAGGTTGGGATGGCACATTTCAGAATAACTTTGTTCAGCCTGATGTTTACTTTTACAAGATCATTTACACAGGGATGAATGAGGAGTCGTATCTTTTAAAAGGAAATGTGACGCTCCTGAAATAAATGAATCAACAACGCTAACCGTGCAACTCTTTTTCCCCTGCACCACTCTTCATAATTGATATGGATTATTAAAAAACATTGATAACTTTGTTTCACCATGTTGAGGTTCAAAAAACTCACTTTTTGCTTTGTTGCCATTTTACTTATGGCTTTTAATCCCGGGCAAAGTCAGAATTTAGTTTCGAATGGCAGTTTTGAATCCTACACCAGTTGCCCGAGCGACTTTAATCAAATTACAAAAACCAACGGATGGACGAATCCTTCGGCAGGAACTCCCGATTATTTTAATGCGTGTGCAACCAGTTGCTTTTTCTCGGTACCTTCCACTCTTTACGGATATCAAACGGCACATTCCGGGTTGGCGTTTGCCGGTTTTATCTCTAATTCGGGTTTCAGCACCTCTCTTCATTGGACTGAATATATCCAAAATCAGCTCACCGATTCACTCACCCGCGGGAAGGAATATAAATTTGCCATGTATTTGAATCTTGCCGATAAAAGCGGCATCGCTTCCAATAAAATTGGTGTTTATTTTTCAGACTCGGCCATTTCTTCAAATACCCAGGAATTTTTAAATTTTACTCCTCCAATCATTACTACCGGTTTTATTACTGATAAAAACAACTGGACGAAAGTGACCGGAACTTATACGGCACGTGGTGGAGAAAAATATATCCTGATCGGGAATTTCACTTCAAAATTTTCAAACAATACCACTCAGCCGGTTTTTGGAGGAGGCGGATGGGATTCTTTAGCAAACTGGCCTTTGACCAGTTACTATTTCATCGATGATGTTTCGTTAGTTGATTGCAGCTATTTGCCGCCTGATTTATTGGGTAACGATACAACCCTTTGTTCCAATTGGGGACACTTTTCATTGCCCCTTTCTGCTTACACACCCTTTAACGTAAATTATTTATGGAGTACTGGCGATACAACTCCTTCTATCATTGTCGATAGATCTGATAATTATTGGGTGTATATTACAAGAGGCGAATGTGAATACCTCGATTCGATCTCTGTAAAAATATTTGGCAACCCGGTCATTAATTTAGGTAACGATCAAAAAATATGTAAGGAAACCACTCTCACACTGGATGCAAAAAACAAGGGAAGTGTTTATTTATGGAATGATCAATCCACATCCCAAACATTAAAAGTGAAGGCTCCGGGATTATTTTTTGTTAAAGTTACCAGTTCGCAAGGTTGTTCTGCTGTCGATTCCATTGGGCTTGATACCCTTCCCTCACCATTTGTTTATCTTGGAAATGATTCCTCATTCTGTGAGGGCACCACCTGCCGGATCAATGCCGGAACACAATTCAAATCTTATTTGTGGCAGGATGCTTCAACCAATAATTTTTATCCCGTAAAAAATGCAGGGACTTATTTTGTGACGGTGAAGGATTTCAATAATTGCATCGCTTCTGATTCCGTTCAACTTTCCGTAAAACCAAAACCATTCATTGATATCAGCAGTAATATAAAAGTTTGCGAGCCGGATCTGTTTATTAAAACTTCCCGAAATTTTGTTTCTTATCTTTGGCAGGATGGTTCCACTTCTTCCAATTTTCATGTAACCGATTATGGAAATTATTCACTGACCGTTACCGATTCCAACCAGTGTTCCACCACGCAGCAAATTCAAGTGGTCAGCAATTGCCCGGGAATGCTGTTTGTTCCTAATGCTTTTACTCCAAATGGTGACGGGAAGAACGAAACCTTTTTCCCGGTGGGAAGAAATATCAAAACACTGAATTTCGAAATTTACAACCGATGGGGTGAACTGCTTTTTGAAACTTCCGAAATAAACAAAGGCTGGGATGGCACGTTTCAAAACAATTTTGTTCAGCCCGGTGTTTATTTTTACAAGATCATTTACACCGGGATGAATGAGGAGGTAACTCTTTTAAAAGGAAATGTAACATTAGTAAAATAATCGATGAATAAAGTTAAAACCATTTTTACGACACTGCTTGTATTTTCAATTCTTACTGCCTTTTCTCAAACTCACAAAAAAGCGAATCCCCGGCCCTGCAAACCGGAGTCATTTTATTATCTCCGGCCGATTTTCAAAAAAAGCTGAACACGGCCAAAGGAATTTTATTGGATGTTCGAACTCCTCAGGAATTTAAAAAAGGCCACCTCAAAGGCGCCCGGTTGCTGAATATTTTTGACGATACGTTTGATGCGGAGATCAACAAGCTCGATAAGAAGCAAACGTATTTCGTGTATTGCCAGAGCGGTGGAAGAAGTGCCGAAGCATGCGAAATGATGCGGAAAAAAGGATTCTTTTTTTTGTACGATATGGACGGGGGATTCGGGAAATGGAAATTGATGGGACTTCCATCGGAGCAGTAAAATTATTTTTGAATTGAAATTTCAGACCAGATCATTTTATCTGAAGTTTCTATCTGAACAAAATAAACTCCGTCCGGAATATTGTCATCCAATTTTATTAATGAAATTTTATTACCCTTCCATTCAAAACTGCATTTCATTTTTTCTCCGAGGTAATTGATCACTTCCAAATCTTTTATCCCCTCATTTCCCGAAAAATAAAATTGACTTCCGGATGGATTCGGAAATATTTTCCATTCCGTATCGGGTACTGTTTCTTTCAACCCTGTTGTGAGCGAGCCATTGAAGCTGTAAAAACCCATCACAGGGTAATGATCGGATGTGTTGTTGCTGGCATAATTCGCAATGAAATTAGTGATCGTATCCAGCACCCGGCTCGAATTCGAAACATAAAAATTTCGCATCGGTGTGGTTAATAAAGTTTGGTCAATCATATGCCCGCCGGATATAAATGAAGATTTTCCTGCATCACTCAAACTTTTGGTGATGAAAAAATAATTATTCGAATCATTCACAAAATTAGTGAACGGAGATGGCTGCCCCGCTGAAATTGAACCATTCACATCATCGTTCCAGTCGCCAAGCACAAACGTGTATTTATTCTTCCGGTTCGCATCGAGAAAAGTTTTGATATACCCTGCAGCATTTTTTCTTCTTCCGTAAGAAGTCTGGTCGGAGTAAGCTTTGAGATGGATCACATAAAAATATATCGTATCCGTTACCGGTTTGAAATTCGTTCTCAACACGACCTCGAGCGGTGGGCGTCCTGCAAAATCAGTATTGTAAGCGGCATCTGTCAAAATGCTCCGGCTGGAAACAAAACTGAATAAACTTTTTTTCCAGAGCAAGGCGGTCTTTTGTGTCCAGGCGTAAGTGGTGAGCACGCGATCGTATGCAGGCAAGGCGTTGGTAAGATTGTTCCATGCCAACGAATCGGAAACCTCCTCCAGTCCCCATACATCAATATCGGATCCCGCCAAAACGGACAGCACATTATTGAACTGAACGGTTTTGTTGGACGGGCCGTTCCCGGGAGTGGTATTTCCAAACCATTCGATATTCCAGCAGGCCACATCGAGCAGTGAATCTTTGCCAAGCTTTGGCACCTGTGCATTCATAGCGATCGCCATAAAAATAATGCAAAAAAATGAACCGTATTTTTTCATGGTTACCCGGTTAAATAATTTTGTCAAAAGTATTAAAAAGGCATGGTGAATTTTAAATTTGCAAAAAAACATTTACTTTCGATTTTATTCCTCCAAATGAAAAGAAGAAAACTCTTTTATATTCTATACTTCATCTCGGTGTCAGGCTGTTTTCAAACTTTTGCGCAGGCATGGAAACCTTCCCGGGCCGACACCACGTTTCCGCGTTCCATCATCAACGCTTCAGAAGTTGCCGGTGTGAAAGCCGCTTTGCTGGGAGGAACCAACATTTCATTATACACCAGTTTGTAT
>JBIOHI010000165.1:0-4995 GCA_044448845.1 Bacteroidia bacterium | reverse complement strand
GGATAATTTCAGATTTTAGAAAGAAATGATGGACTTATGACTACCGCCAGTAATCTTTCAGCATCTCCGAAACCCAGTCCGACTGCCTGATTTCGCCTTTCAATTGAAATTCTTTAAATACCGGTTTAATGTCCAAAACGGGAGTATTGTTGATTGCATCCAGGAATTTTACCGTGATGGTTCTTCCATCATGTTTTACCAATTCGGCCGTGCAAATTCCCAGGTGGTTGGGACGGTCTTTTTTTCGCTGCGCAAAAATTCCTGTCACCGGGTAATCCGGATTTCCTCTTGGCCTTCCGGAAAAGATAATTTCTTTTTCGTCAGCCTTATCAAAAAAATAAACCACTTCCACATGCGAGAAATTTTCAACGCCATCGAATGCTTCGGTTGGAATGTGCGGCAATAAGGTTATTTCGGAGATCGTATCGCCCCAGAAATCATCTGTCGGGGTTTCCCTTTTGTTGTGCACGATCGCAACCGGTTTGAGAGTGATCTCCATAACAGAAAATTTTCGGCATTAAGCCGAGTAGAAAATGAAATATCGTTTAGCTCAGCCCTACGATCTCCCCGTTCACCACATCAATATGCATGGCTGCAGGTTCTTTGGGAAGTCCGGGCATCCGCATGATCTCGCCTGCAACCGCCACCACGAAACCGGCACCACTGTTCAGCATGATGTTATCAATTTGAATATCGAAGTTATCCGGAGCTCCAAATTTTGAAGCGTCATCGGTGAATGAGAATTGCGTTTTGGCGATACAAACCGGGAGTTTATCTCCACCGAGTTGTTTGATTTTTTTCAAACTTGACTTCGCGTTCTTGCCAAAATTCACTTTGTTGGCACGGTAAACTTTTGTTGCGATCTTGGTAATTTTTTCTTCGGTCGTATCAGTCATTTCGTAAGTATGAATGATCGGTTTAGAAGGTTTGTTCTCGATCGTGTCGATCACTTTTTGCGCAAGTTCTTTTGCTCCGTCTCCCCCATTGGCAAAACCTTCGTTGATGGCGAAGACCGCACCGCGAGCTTTGCTCCACTCATCGAGGTAAGAAATTTCTTCTTGCGTATCAAAACCAAATTTATTGAAAGCAAGAATAACCGACTGCCCGAAATTGTGAAGATTTTCCAAATGCCTTTCCACGTTGAGCAATCCTTTTTTCAATCCTTCGAGGTTTGGTTGCTTGATCATTTTTTCATCAACAGCTCCGTGAAGTTTAATGGATTGAGTGGTACAAACCAGCACCGAGGCTTTAGGTTGAATCCCGGCAATACGGCATTTGATATTCAGGAATTTTTCCGCTCCAAGATCGGAACCGAAACCTGCTTCGGTGATCACATACTCCGCATGACTCATAGCTGTTTTTGTTGCCACGATGGAATTACACCCGTGCGCAATATTTGCAAACGGCCCACCATGAATGAACGCAGCACCACCTTCAATCGTTTGAACGAGGTTCGGTTTGAATGCATCTTTCAATAAAGTTACGAGCGCTCCTGCCACACCAATATCGCGGACAAAAACAGGTTTGTTGTCGTAATCATATCCTACCAAAATATTATTGATCCTATCGCGTAAGTCTTCAAGATTTTTTGATAAACAGAAAATCGCCATGATCTCTGAAGCAGGTGTGATATCAAATCCTGTCTCAGCCGGAATTCCATTTGCCGCACCGTGTAAGCCACTTACGATATAACGCAGGGAACGGTCGTTCACATCAAGCACGCGTTTCCAAACAATTTTTCCAAGTCCTTTTTCGGTTCCTTCATTTTGAAACTGGTAATTATCGACCAAAGCTGCCAGCATGTTGTTGGCAGAAGTGATCGCATGGAAATCACCGGTGAAATGCAAATTGATATCTTCCATCGGCAGCACCTGGGAATATCCGCCACCTGCAGCTCCGCCTTTCATTCCGAAACACGGCCCAAGTGATGGCTCACGCAAAGCAACGATGGTTTTCTTTCCGAGTTTTTGAAGTCCTTGTGCCAATGCAATGGAAGTGGTTGTTTTTCCTGAGCCGCTTTTATTCGGTGTGGTTGCCGTGGAGAGGATCAAATTGCATTTGGCAACTTTCGCTTCATTGATAGGAACAGTAACTTTGGCTTTGTATTTTCCGTACATCTCCAGCTCATCTTCGCTGATACCAATGGATGCAGCAATATCGCGGATGTGAAGGAGTTTCGCCTCGTGGGCAATTTCAATGTCGGATTTCATGGGGATGTTCTTTGTGGAAGTGGTCATTTATATATTCGTTAATGGTTGTAAATTCTGTGGATTCGATTTTGCGCACCAAAGTAATGGTTTCCTGCAAACGTTGCAACATGATTTCACCACTGCTTTTCGAAATAAAGGACGGAACACCTGTATTCTTTATGTTGGTAAACTCCCAGGGGTGAAAGTAAAGTGATAAGAATCCGTCATGCGCAAGGGCACGTTTCACAAGGAACTTCAGCAATCCCATCGGGAAATTCTCGAAACTCAGCCAGAACAACGGAATACGAAAGATCGTGGAAACTGAAGCAGGAATCTGAATTAAATCATTTTTTTTAAACGGTATCCTCGGTTCAAAAAAGTGAAAATACCTCCCGGGTATCCAGGTAGGATTTAAAGATGCGTTGTATTGGTAACCTGCTTTTACAATTTCTACATCATTTACTTTTGCCATTCGTGCCATCCGGAACCCTTGTATTTCCTTACCAATTAAAGCTTCAAGCGTATCTTTTGATTTTTTGAGATCCGAATTTTTAAACGTGGTATGCGAATAACCATGGGACGCAATTTCGTGCGATTGGGAAATTATTTTGATCAATTCAGGTTGCTCGAGCGCATAAACTGCGGTGGTAAAAAAAGTACATTTTACCTGGAGCTGTTCAACCAGGGTGAGTACATTTTGCAGCCCGACGGTTGATATTTTTATTTTTTCTTCGAATGAAATCTTGCGTCCGTATTCTTCAGGTGTGTCGAATTCTTCAACATCGAAGGTGAGAAGTACTTTCATTTATTTAAGCTGGTATTTGAGATGATATAATTGGGACGTTGTTTGGATTGAATGAAAAGTTTTCCGATATAAATTCCGATGATGCCGAGAATAATCAACTGGATGCCTCCGAAGAAAACAATCGTCATCAGCATGGATGCCCATCCCTGAACTTCCTTGTGAACATAGAGCGAATAGACCACGTAGGGAATATAAGACAACGAAAGAAACGAAAAAATAAAACCCAGGTAAATGGCAGAATACAACGGCCGGATACTGAATGAAGTCAATCCCTGCAGTGCAAACCGGAACATCTTTTTAAAAGTATAATTACTTTCTCCCGCCAGGCGTTTTGCCGGATCGTAACTGATGGCGTACTGCTTAAAACCAAGCCATTTTATCAATCCGCGAATGAACGGTTCATTCTCGGATAAATTCGAAAATACCGTTGCCACTTTCCTGTCGAGCAACCTGAAATCAGCAGAGCCGGGTTCAATCTGAATGTCGGACATCCGGTTGATCAAAGAATAAAAAAGATTGGACGTTTTGCGTTTAAAACGCGATATTTCTTTTGATTCCTGGCGGATCGAATAAACCACTTCATACCCTTCTTCCCATTTTTTCAGGAACTCAAGAATTAATTCGGGCGGGTGTTGCAGATCACAATCCATCGAAATCACGCAATCGCCATTCGCCAGGTCCAATCCCGCTTTCAGGGCATTTTGATGGCCGAAATTTCTGGAAAGTTCGATGTAATGGATTTGTGGATTTGAGTGCTGCAATTGAACCAGGACTTCCTGCGAATTATCCCGGCTGCCATCATTTATGAAGATAATTTCATACTGGTAATCCAATGATCTGAAAACATCCTGTATTCGCCCGGCAATAATCGGAATATTTATACTCTCGTTATAAGCAGGTATAACAATGGAAACTAATTTTGTCATTCCGTGTTTTTTAAGTGGTTGGTATCAGCTTGCAAATATTTCGAAAAATCCCGTCTTAACAAGTCATTCCAGATAAAAAGTAAAATCACAAAACAGGGCAATGCTTTAAGCGAATACTGTTTGATATAATGATCTCGTACATATTGAGAAAAAAGATCAGAGGGCGAAAAGCTGGTAATGATCAGGGCAAAGATCAGCAGGAACCAGGCTGTTCTGTTATAAGGGCGTGGTTGCAACACAAACCATAACGCTACTCCGGCAAATGCAATAATGAATGTTGGCGATTCAGCTCCGGTACTGAACAAGACAACGAACAGCAGTACCGCACACAAAATTAAAAGCCGGAAACTCAGGTAGGCATATTGTTTTATTCGCAGGTAGATCAATCCGAAAATTCCGATTGCAGCCAATAAAAACGGGGTGTTCGGGATATTTGGATTTTGAAACAATCGTCTCGCCATTCCCATCACAGAAATATCTGTACCCCACGTCTGGGTTACATTAAGTTGGTTCTTTTCGATCAATGAATGATACCAATCCAAATAACTTTGCAGGATGAATCCAGGTGAAAAGAAAAGCATGGGTACAGCAAAAAATACAACGAACCAGAAGGCCATGGATCCAATAAATTTTATTTTTTGTTTGGAGAAAAAGAAAAATGCCAGTCCAACAATTCCGTAAAGCTTGACAAATGTTCCGAGAGCAATAAAAAAAGCTGCCCAGAAATCATTTTTTTTATCAATGAATACAAATGAAAGAATGATAAAGCCGCCAATGCCTGGATTGATTTGAAAACTTAAAACGGAAGTGAGCAACTCGTGGGTACACAGCCAAAGTACGATCACAATTTTCTTTTCATCGATTGGCAATTTGGTGATGGCCCAGAATAAAAACAGCGTATTAGCCAATTGCCAGAGCAGCATTCCCCAATAATCCGGCAGCAAAGCGAACGGTGCTATCAGCAAACTGAAAACCGGCCCGTAGTGGTTGCTGTCAAAGTACTCGGGGTATTGCAGAAAAAGATTTAAGTGATCAACCGCATGAAAATAGGTGTATTTATAAATGATGTAATTGT
>JBIOHI010000164.1:0-5009 GCA_044448845.1 Bacteroidia bacterium | reverse complement strand
GCTATAGGAGATTATGATAAAACCGGAACACTCATCATTGATCCCGTTCCATGGACCATTTTTTTTGGAACAGGCACTTCATCAGATGCAACATTCGGATATGCTATTGCAAATGATGCAAGCGGAAATCTTTCCATTACGGGGAAAACAACTTCCATTTTTACAACTACCGGAGTTTATCAAACCTCTTATGGAGGCAACACCGATGTTTTTATCGCGAATTATGGGCCATCAGGTAATCTTCAGTGGACCACTTATTATGGCGGTTCGAGCACTGATGTAGGATATGGAATTGCGATAGATGCCAGTTCAAATATTTTTATTACCGGGTTTACCTGGTCATCATCTGTAATTGCTTCATCGGGTGCTTATCAGCCAACTCTTGCGCGTTGGCAAAATGCTTTTGTTGCAAAATTTCATTCATCAGGCTTGCGGTTGTGGGGCACTTATTTTGGAGGAAGAGGAACTGACTGTGGTAATGCCATTACCCTTGATTGGCAGGGAAATGTTTTAATTACAGGGAACACCACTTCAGCCTCGGGCATCGCCAGCAGCGGGGCTTATCAAACAACAATTGGCGACACGTTGAACGGAGGAGATGCTTTTATCGCAAAGTTTAATTCGTATGGTTCTTTCCAATGGGCAACTTATTTTGGCGGAACATCCGAAGATATTGCGTATGGAATTACCACTGATTTGTATGCAAATATTTTGATAACCGGGCACTCTATTTCCGATTCTGTTATAGCTACTACCGGATCTTACCAAGTCAACCGCGCCGGTTCATCTGATGTATTTATTGCAAAGTTCAATATTTCAGGCTCACGGATTTGGGCAACCTATTACGGAGGAAGCTCGGATGAAAACGCAAACGGAATTAAAACGGATGGCGTTGGAAATATTTACATCACCGGGAACACGCTTTCAAGTTCGGGAATCGCAACCAGCGGAGCTTATCAAACAACTTATGGTGGAAGCGGGCATTCGGATGCATTCATTACAAAATTCAATGTTACCGGTTCACTTCAATGGGCTACTTATTTTGGCGGAAGCAACGATGATATTGGGAACGGAATCACCACGGATGCAGCGGGCAATGTTTTGATTGTCGGAACCACCGGCTCAACTTCCGGAATAGCTTCTTCCGGTTCTATTCCCACAACCATTCCCAATGGAGACCAAAGTGCTTTCTATGCTAAATTTGATCCTTATGGTGTTCGCGTTTGGTCAACCTATTACCATAACCGAATTGACGAAGGCCATGCCGTCATTACCGATGCAAGTAATAATGTTTATGTAACGGGAATGACTTCAACGAGTGCGGGAAGCAGTACTACACCAACGTATGTTGCATTTTTCAAAGCCTTCGTAAATACAGGTGGCGTTACCAATATTGCGAACAACACCATTTCAGGTTCACAAACAATCTGCCGGGTACCCATATCTTTAACTTTAAACGGTTCCGCTCCCACTGGTGCTTATGGAACCTATAGTTATAAGTGGAAGAAATCCGCATTTTGCTGCTCAGGTTACACCAATGCCGGAGGAAACGACACTACTCAGAATTATACTCCGGTAATTACCGGCAGCACTTATTTCAAACGAATTGTTTTTTCGGGAACCCTGGTGGATACTTCCGCTTCCATATTGATCAGGGCTGATGTGATCCCGGATTTCTCGATCAACAATTCGAAACAATGTTTGATCTCCAACCAATTTTTATTTAACGATGTATCGCAGGTCTATTCCGGAACCGTATCCCGCAAATGGAATTTCGGAACCGGTGTGAATGATACATCCTCTGCGCTGAACCCGGTAAAAGTTTATTCGAACCCGGGAACGTTTGCCGTTAAACTGGTTTGCTATTCGGGGCTTGGTTGCGCAGATTCAATTACCAAAACGGTTACCGTAGGATTAAAACCGAATCCAGGGTTCACCATTAATGATTCTTCGCAATGCGTCAACGGGAATAATTTTATTTTCAGTGATACTTCAACCATCAGTAATGGAACTTCTTCATCATTCTGGAATTTCGGTTCTGGCACAAACGATACTTCGACAAGCTCAGTATCCGGTAAAACTTATCTATCAAGCGGAACTTACTCAGTGAAATTAGTTGAAACAAGTAATATAGGATGCAAAGATTCGGTTACTCAAAATATAACCGTGAATCCAAAACCAAATGTAGGTTTCACACAAAATATTTTTGCGCAATGTTTAAGCGGAAATAATTTTATGCTTACTGATACTTCAACTATTTCCTCCGGAACCATAAGCCGTGCATGGGATTTTGGAGATATGACAAATTCAACCATTTCCAACCCGAATAAGAATTATTTAAATGCAGGGAACTATCCAATAAAACTTTTGGTTACTTCAAATAACAATTGCAAAGATTCAATTTCAAAAATTGTTACTGTTTATTCTCAACCTAAAGCGGGGTTTAGTCAAAACAGTCTTATTCAATGTTTGATCGGTAACAGTTTCTTCTTTGATGATACTTCGGGTACATCCGTTAACCGAATATGGAATCTCGGTGATTTCACCACCAACACCAACGACACTTTCAGTAAATCTTATGCAAGTGCAGGAACTTTTAATGTGAAATTGAAAATAATTGATTCACACAGTTGCAGCGATAGCATCACGAAACCCATTACTATAAAACCAAATCCTGTTCAACCAACGATAACTCCTTTAACAAAATCATTATTGCAAAGCTCGGTTGCCGATTCTTATCAGTGGTTTTTGAATAGTTATTTTATTCCGGGAGCTACTTCTCAAACTCTTTCCTTAGGAACCAACGGAACTTACCATGTGAAAATTGACAGCATAAATGGATGCAGTAATACTTCGAATCCGTTTACGGCATTGGCTGTTGGGGTTGATGAAACAGGCACATCGGAGGAAATAAAAATTTACCCGAATCCAAACAATGGAAAATTTATGGTGAACTTTAATTCACTTAATGGCGAGAAACTAATTTCTGTTTTTGATATTCATGGAAAATTAATTTCAAGTCTTTCGACATCAAAAAATGAGATGGAAATTGAATCGGAAAATGTTTTGACAAAAGGGTTTTACATTCTAAGAATACAAACCGAAAAAGGAATGATGCATTCTAAGATATTTGTAGAATAAACGAGAGGCAGATTTCTCACTTCGTTCGAAATGGCAGATACTTACCAAGTATCAAAAATAAAACGAATAAAACCCTCTTCCGCCATTCGGGTACATTCCTTCGATGAGTACCTGGCCGCGTACTTTTTCCAGTTCATCCACCAGTTCCTTCGCACTCGAAAACTCTTTGCGGTTCAATTGGGTGATGATGAATCCTTCGGGAATTCCCATTTGCCGTATCCTTCCTCCGCGTATGTTGAAAATGCGAACCCCGCTCCGGATGCGGTACTTATCCGTTTCTATTTTAGATATCATCTCGAACTCAGCTCCCAGTGCATTCGATGCGATGCTTGATTTTTTCAGAACAGCGGTGTTGCCTTCTTTATTCATGAGAGTGAGATAAGTTTCTGTTTCCTTCCCGTTGCTCAGCACCGAAATTTTCACCTTGTCACCGGGACGGAAATAACTGATCTCTTCATCAAAAATGGATTTGCTGTCTATGGTTTTTCCGTTGGCTTTCACGATCAGATCACCTTGTTTGATTCCTGCATTATCTGCCGGGCCTTTCGGTAAAACGTATTGCACATACACTCCGTTGTTGTCGTTGATGTTTAATTTCTCCGCGATCTTCGAATCCACATCGATCACATCCATGCCGGTGAATCCGCGCTGAACGTCATTGAATTCGATAAGGTCTTTTACGATCTTCTGCACAATGTTGGAAGGTATGGCAAAACCATAACCGTTGTACGATCCGGTGTTCGATGCGATGGCAGTGTTGATACCAACCAGTTCACCACTTGTATTCACTAATGCACCACCACTGTTTCCGGGATTGATGGCAGCATCCGTTTGAATGAATGATTCGATCGGGAACTGGTTGTTCACGATATTGATGTTTCTTCCTTTTGCACTTACAATTCCGGCAGTGACGGTAGAAGTGAGGTTGAACGGGTTTCCGACCGCCAGCACCCACTCTCCTATTTTGCAGTTATCCGAATTGCCGAAAGAAATATGGGAAAGGTTTTTTGCTTCGATCTTCAATAACGCCAAATCGGTGGAAGGATCGGTGCCGATCACCTTGGCTGAATAAGAACGTTTGTTCCCGTTGGTGATCACATCTATCTGGTCGGCATCTTTCACCACGTGAAAATTTGTAACGATGTAGCCGTCATTGGAAATGATCACTCCCGAACCGGAACTCGAAACGGGACCGCGTCTTCCAAAAAAATCCATGTTGTTCCAGAAATCAAAAAAAGGATCCACGTAATTGGATTGACGTGTCAATGTTTTTATAAAGACCACGCATGGTGTAGCAACCTGGCATGCTTTCACCATTTCATCACCCGAATTGAAACCGGCATGGCTCCCAACATTCATGAATGTTCCGGATCTTTCTTCTCCGGTATTCCCCGCTTGAAAAACAACCTGCTTGGGTTGGATCAAATGAAAAACAAACGCACCTGCAAATCCGCTGACGGCAGCGATCAGGATAAATAAAAATGATTTCCTCATGAAAATGAATTTAAAAATTAGACTGCAAAAATAATGGTGCCGCGGGTTTTTTGTCAACTACTTTTTCATTCCCGCAATCACCACGTTGGCTTTCACGGTGAAAATGATGATCGGATTTACAGGGTCGTTGGAAATAATAGTGATCGTCTTGCTTTGCACACCGACCAGGTCGCGGGCGTTGAATTTGACGGAGACTTTTCCTTTCTTTCCTTTCTTGATTGGCTCTTCCTGTACTTTCGCCACTGTGCAACCACAGCTTCCGTAAGCTCTTCTCAAAACGAGATCGGTTTTACCCTTATTCGTAACTTCTATATCAAAATCGACCAATTCACCCGAATATACTTCTCCGAGGTCTTTCATTTTTTCCTTGAGTT
>JBIOHI010000163.1:0-5018 GCA_044448845.1 Bacteroidia bacterium | reverse complement strand
TGACATTCGCGTCAAGTTTGAATTTACTTTAAATTATTTTTATCGAATTTCACTGAAGAAAACAAAAGAAGTTAACTTCGAATCTTGCAATCCACCTAACCAAAAAATCCAACCACATGAAAATCGTAAGAGTAATTTACACCACTAAGGCAGAGTACGCTGCGCAAAACCAGTCTAATATCAAAAATGTTATGGCTGATCTTCAAAAATTAAATCACGAAGGAATTTTCTACCATGCCTGCCTGAGCCCGGATGGAAAGACATTTATTCATACTGCTTTTTACAACTCGGAGGAAGACCACAAAGTACTCAATGCGCTTCCCTCGTTCATTTATTTCCAGGAACAACTCAGGGCGGGCGGGCTTGAAGTTCCGCCAAAACAAGAGTTGCTCAGCCTGGTAGGTTCGTCAAGACCGATCTTTGTGGAATGAAGTTTAAAGTTTAATGTTTAAAGTTTGATGTTTAAAGTTGAGGGTGCTAACTTATTAACCTGTCAACCGATCACCACATCCTAGAAATAATAATTCAACGAGAACTTAGTGTAGGTCGGACTTAAAATAAACGTATAATCCGTTTTCGAAGTTGAATTAACGGAGGCTCCTGTACTTGGGTTGTAAATCGTGGCAGGTGTTTCATTTGTTAAAAAGTAATGCAGGTACCGCAAACCGAATTCTCCACCGACACTGAAGTTATCGTCAAAGAAATATTCCACTCCGAAGCCCAGTTCACCGCCCCAAATGCTGGTGTTATTGATGGTGGATTTAAAATTGTCATCGGGAACCCCGTTATTACTTGCACTTCCGCCAAGAATCGGTTTCGAGATATTTAAACTGAAATAAGCCTTGAGCTTATTGACATTCTTAAAAAAATATTTAGCCCCGATATTGGGAATATACAGGTTACCCGAAAAGTCGCTCGTTTGGGTGTAGTCAACAATTTTACCCTGGTTATAGTCGAATTTCTGCCCGCTGAAATTCGAGGTCATTCCGATATTCACGAACTGGAACCCGGCATAGGCCACTAAACCCGATTTGAATTTGTACCCGGCATAAGCGCTGTTAAATGTGAGTCCGGGAGAGATGCCGAATGCAACCTGACCGGATGAATTTGTTTGCAGAAAAACAAAAGCTAAAATAATTAAGGCTGACTTTTTCATAATGGAGTATAAGTTTAGGCTTCAAATATAAAAACATATTCCATTAAAACAACTTTTGAGGGAACGGGCGTATAATTCCTGTCTCGTTATAAAGCAACAAAACGTTTTACCCACTTCTTAAATCCAATGCATTTGAATGAAGAGAAACTAAGGTAAATAAGTAAAAACAGGATATTTATTCTTTATGACAGAAATCATTTTTGTTTATGTGCCATGAAAATATAATTTCGAACGCAAATTATTATGGGTTCCTCATCACTGATACTTCTGTTGCTTTGTGGAATTGGCTTCGCCTTCCTTGGCATCTACCTCTCCAAACTTATTGCAAAAACATCTGTTAACTCTCAAAAGGGTGAACCGTATGAGTGCGGCATTCCAACCACCGGCCCGTCATGGATACAATTTAATGTTGGGTATTATTTATTTGCTTTGATATTTTTGGTTTTTGATGTGGAACTTGTTTTTATGTATCCGTGGGCAACCGTTGTAAAGGAAGTTGGCATTACTGCATTTTACGAGATACTGGTATTTATGTTCATCCTGTTCCTCGGTTTATTATACGCATGGAAGAAGGGGGCGTTGAAGTGGATGTAACGAAAAGTTTAAAGTTTGAAGTTTAAAATTTAAAGTTTAAAGTTGATGGCAACCATAGCAAGATTTGAAGATCTGGAAGTGTGGAAGAAATCAAGAAGTCTTGCAAATGATATTTATAAATTGATAACAGACGGTAATTTAGCAAAAGATTTTAAACTTCGAGACCAGATGAATGGTTCAAGTGGTTCGATAATGGATAATATTGCAGAAGGATTTGAACGGGGAGGGAAACTTGAATTTGTTAATTTTCTTTCGATAGCTAAAGGTTCTGCAGGTGAGTTGCGATCTCAGCTGTATCGAACGTTCGACAGACAACATATCGCACAAAAAGAATTTGAAAGTATTAAAAATAAAACAGAAGAAGTAAGTAAAATGATAAGCGGCTTCATGGATTACCTGAATAAATCGGAATTGAAGGGGAATAAATTTAAAAACAGAAAATGATATTAATTTAACTATTAACACAAGACTTTAAACTATAAATTTTAAACTTTAAATTGGTTGACAAGAACAAAATAGTATTTCCCGGACAGATCCACGAAACTCCTGATGGCGGGATTTTGGTGACTGCATTGGATGATGTGATCAACTGGGCACGCGCCAATTCGTTGTGGCCGCTGGTTTTCGGAACAAGCTGCTGCGCTATTGAAATGATGGCCGCTGCCGATGCAAAATATGATTGGTCTCGTTTTGGTTTTGAAGTTGCTCGTGCCACTCCCCGTCAGGCAGATTTAATTATCGTTGCCGGAACGATCGTGATGAAAATGGCACCGGTATTAAAAAGATTGTACGACCAGATGCCTGATCCCAAATACGTAATCGCCATGGGCGCTTGCACCATTTCCGGAGGACCGTTTTTTTATAATACTTATTCAGTCGTTAAAGGAGTTGATCATGTCATTCCTGTTGATGTATATATTCCCGGTTGTCCTCCAAGGCCGGAAGCATTGCTTCACTCGATGATCACCTTGCAGGAAAAAATTAAACACGAAACTTATTTCGGCAAAAAAAATAAAGAGGAAGTTAAATGAGCAACGAAGAACTCAAACAGGAAATCTTATCCAACCTTTCATCTGCAACTTTTGATGAATCCGGAGAATTCCTGAATGTGCTCATCGGTTCCGAAGAATTATTTCCTTTGATCAATACTTTAAGAACAAAACCGGAACTGGATTTTGATTATCTTTTTTGTTTGACCTGCATCGACTGGAAAGATCATTTGATGATGGTGTATCATCTTCTTTCTAAAACTCACAAACATCAGTTAGTAATAAAAGCAAAGATTGCAAACCGCACCAATGCAGAAATTGAAACGGTTTGTCATATCTGGCGTACCGCAGAATTTCACGAACGTGAAGTGTATGATCTGTTCGGAGTAAAATTTATCAATCACCCTGATCTGCGAAGATTATTCCTGGATGAAGACTGGCCCGGCCATCCTCTTCTCAAAGATTATACAGACGAAAACATGATCGAGATATGAGAGGATTGATAGGAGAAGACTACGTAACCGAAGAAGGGGAATTCGTCATTAACATGGGCCCGCAACACCCTTCGACTCACGGAGTGTTGCATTTAAAGATCTGGCTTGATGGAGAAGTAGTGAAAAGGATACAGCCTCATCTTGGTTATATTCATCGCTCCATCGAAAAAATGAGCGAGAACCTCTCCTACCGAAATTTCATTTTTGCCACCAGCCGCATGGATTATATTTCGGCTCACATTAATAATGAAGCCTGCGCACTTTGCGTTGAAAAAGGTTTGCAACTGGAAGTTCCTGATCGGGTAAAATATGTTCGGACAATTATTGCAGAACTAACAAGACTTGCATCTCACCAATTGTGGTGGGGTTGCACCGGACTTGACCTTGGAGCGGTCACACCTTTCTTTTATGCTTTCCGCGAACGCGAAGCAATTTTGGAAATAATGGAAGAAACTTGCGGAGCACGTCTCACACAAAATTATAATGTGCCCGGAGGTTTGATGTACGATATTCATACAAATTTTCAGAAACGTACAAAAGAAGTCCTGAAACAGATCAAAGGAAAATTTGAAGAGTACGATAACATCATGACGGGAAATATCATTTTAGAAAACCGGTTGAAGGGTGTCGGTTATTTGTCGAAAGACGATGCGATTTCTTTCGGTGTTACCGGTCCAACAGGCCGTGCATCGGGCGTAAGCTGCGATGTGCGCAAATGGTTCCCGTACAGTGCTTATGATAAAGTTCAGTTTGATGAAGTGTTGGGAGTTGATGGTGAAGGAGATTGCTATTCGCGTTACATGATGAGAATGCGTGAGATGAAACAATCAGTTCACATCATCGAACAATTAATTGATAATATTCCGGAAGGAGATTTCCAGGCGAAAACAAAAAATGTGATCAAACTTCCGAAAGGAGAATTTTACCAGCGCGTGGAAACAGGCCGGGGCGAGTTGGGAGTTTTTATTGTGAGCGATGGAGCAGCAAGCCCGTACAGGATAAAATACCGCTCACCGAATTTCTCCAATCTTTCGGCACTGCACACCATGGCAAAGGGCGCGAAGATCGGTGACCTCGTGGCTATCATGGCAACACTGGATCTCATCATTCCGGATATAGACAGATAAGAAAAGCCCACCTAACCTCCCGAAGGGAGGAATAGATGGAAGAAAAAAATAAAAAAATTGAAGATAGTATTAGTATATAGCATGAGCGGATTGGCAGGTTTCTTTCACAGCCTGCTGAAAGGTTGGATCGCCAATGAATTCCTGCTCATTGTTACTGAAATGGTGATCATCGGAGTTTGCCTCATTGCATTTTTGGTGATTCTGTGTTTCTTCCTGGGATACATGGAACGCAGGGTTGCCGCTTTTATGGAAATTCGTTTAGGCCCGAATCGCGTGGGTCCGCAGGGAACTTTACAAATTGTTGCTGACACGGTAAAACTGTTATTTAAGGAAGGATTAACACCGCAAAGTTCCGACCGGTTCCTTTTCAATTTGGCTCCGTTCATCGTTGTGGTAGCTTCCATGCTGGTGATCGCACCCATCGGTTTCGCAAAAGATTTTCAATTGTATGATATTAATATAGGTGTGCTTTATGTGTCGGCTGTTTCATCCATAAGTGTCATCGGAATTTTGATGGCAGGCTGGTCGAGCAATAACAAATATTCATTGCTTGGCGCGATGAGAAGCGGAGCACAGATCGTGAGCTACGAGTTGTCGGTTGGGTTATCATTGATATCCATCGTCATTCTCAGCGGCAGTTTAAGTTTAGGAGATATCG
>JBIOHI010000162.1:0-5093 GCA_044448845.1 Bacteroidia bacterium | reverse complement strand
GGTATGTGGAATGAGTTCCTCACAGCCGCAGGAGAATATACCCATACTGATAATGCCACAGTAAATCAACTGGCTGTAAACGGGACCATACAATTCCCCGCAGATGCTATTAAGAATAAATTAGTTGCAGGGTTGAATTATTGGGATGAAGTAGAGGGCAGGATGAAGGCTAAAACCGGGAAAAAAGAAAATGAAGAGGTGCATAATTCACTTCTTTCAGAAGAATGCTGGGCCTCAGTTCAACATCATCATTAACCGTAAAATTATAACCGGTATAAATAAAATTGTGTGTTACGATCTTTGTATTCATAAATGCGGAAGTACTGAGGTCGTATTCAATAGCACGCGGCTGGGCAAATCCGAAATAGAACCTATCGTTATGAATCAGAATCCCAAATCCGACATTCGGTTTTATACCGCTGTTTAAATTCTGGCTGAATGCGGGATCACCGGGCTTTGTGGTGGAAAGATTCCCCAGCAATAATTGAGTATTCATCGCGCTGATTCTTGTTCCCAAAGTTGCGGTCCATTTTTTTGAAACTCTTAAATGATAAGCAACATCTGCATTCAATGTATTCGTTCTCACGGGACCGATTTCATCATACACATACGAACCTCCGATTCCGAGATTGTCAACCGGCATTCCTCCGAACGAAATGGAATTTGTTTTCGGGGCGCCCTCTAAATTTACCCATTGATAACGGCCTGTAACATTTAACGTGGTTAAACCGTCAGCCCCAACCTGGGCAGGATTCAATATCCCCGCGTTGAGCCAGTATTGCGAATACATCGGATCCTGTTGTGCAAAAGCATTGATGGTAAAAATAACACCAAATAATGCGGATATAATTTTTTTCGTATTCATTATTTGTTAATGTAAAAATATCCGGTAAATGCGGGTTCACTGGTCCCTGTTTCAAGAATATAGAAATAGGTTCCGGCAGGAAGCGTCCCTTCTGTTGCAAGAACTCCCTGGTTTGCTTTTCCATCCCACGTATTATCATAAGGTTGTTTTTCATAAACGACCTGCCCCCACCTGTTGATCACCGTTAGTTTATTGGCCGGCAATTTGTGAATATTTTTAATCACCAAAAGGTCGTTCATCCCGTCACCGTTAGGGGAGAATCCCTGTGGCACCACCACTGCATCGTCCAGAGATCTTGTTACCGAAATCAAAACCTGTGCGGAGTCGCACAATGAATTTATTCCGGCATCACAAATTTTGTAAAAGAATGAATCAGTCCCTATAAAATCCGGAGCAGGTTTGTAAGTGATCGTCCCATTCGCATTTAAAGCAAGATTTCCGTTTTGTGTTTGAGTAAGAAGGGATGGATTTCCAATCGTGCTGCCACTGTCAACATCATTTGTACGAACATCAAAAGTTATTTCAGTATTTTCTTCAAGCGATAAGGAATCATTAACCGCGTGAATTTTATATCCGTTGCTTATGATAAAATAAACAATCCCGGTATCACACAACGTTGGCGTTCCAAGGTCACATACCTTATAAATGAATGATACGCTCCCAATAAAATTATTTAATGGTGTATAGCTAAACGAACCGTTTGTGTTGAAGGAAAGGGTTCCCTTAACAGGTAATGCAGTTGCAATAAAACTTGTTATATCAAGATCATTATCGGGATCGGTTACCAGACTTTTTACAGTGCCGGAAAATACCGCATTATTCAAAATATAATAAGTCGTATCTCTTGCGACAGGAGGATTATTGATATAATTAACGCGAATGAAAACATAAGCCGAATCACATGCAGACGGAGTTCCGTTATCACAGACACGGTATAGCAACGTATCAGGTCCCGTATAATTTAGTGAAGGAGAATACAAGACGTTGCCGTTTGAATTCACAACTGCAATGCCATGCTGTGGTGGAACGATTATAACAGGATTATTCAACAAATTACTGTCCACATCAAAATCATTTGCACGCGGATTGAATGTAACCGCAATATTACTTTGTGTTGAAACAGTATCATTGACGGCAATAGGTCTGAGGTTAATTTTCAGCATTACCGTGTCCGAATAAATCCCACCACATGAATCAGTGATGAACACCCGGTATTTTGTTTTGTTCAGTCCGGATGAATTTTGAATTTTCAGTGAATCGGAATTAACACCATTGTAAAGAGAACTGTTACTTAAATTGGTGAAACTTATGCCCCCGTTATTACTTTGCTGCCATTGATAACTCAAACCACCCGATGCTGAAATATTAAATAGTGCGTTATTACCGGAAATTACCGAAACGGAAACAGGTTGTGCGTTTATGACAGGAATCGTATTTACTTTCACTACCACGTAGCCGCTGGTTGCAGTTGAAGATGTAACACAGCTTGCTTTGATGGATGAGGTCATCATAACAGAAACGGTATCGTTATTTGATAATGCTGATGTTACAAATGTTGAAGAATTGGAACCGACATTGACGTTATTTTTTTTCCATTGGTACACCGGATTCAATCCTGCATTAAATCCGGTTGCATTGAAAACCTTGGGTGAACCGGAACAAACAGATGTACCAATTGTCGAGACAGTCACCGCAGGCGTTACAATTGAATTGTTCAACTTTATTCCGTTACTGTTTGCATTAGTATTCTGCAAGCACGGAGTTGCATTGGAAGTTAGAATCAGGTAAATCGAATCCCCTGAGTTTGCCGCGGTCAACAAATAAGTTGCACTGTTAGTTCCCACATCACTGTTATTCAGTTTCCACTGATAGAATGGCGAGGTGCCGCCATTAATTGAAGTTGCCGTAAACAAAATCGTATCTCCTCCGCATACCGTGTTGGAACTTGAATTGATCGCTGCTGATGCAAAAAGTACAGGATTAATTGTTATCAGGATGACAGGAGAAGTATCAACACAACCGCCAGAAGAAACGATTCGTTTGAACCATGTGGTTGTTGTTAAAGATGGAGGCGAATAATTCGATGAGGCATTTATGCCGGAAGCAGAATCAAATCCGGTTGAATCACTTAATGCTGAGCTTAGCCACAAATAATTATAGGTTCCGTTTCCTCCTAACGGATTAGAGCCGTTGATCATTGAAGGAAGGGTTCCGGAGCAAAGCGTTTGATTTCCATTTGCCGTATTAGAAATAATTACCGGGTTGACTGTAACTTGAACTGCTGAAGAACTATCGATGCAACTTCCCGAAAAAACAAGACGCTTAAACCAGGTGGACGATGTTACCGACAAAGGAGAATAATTGCCCTGATTTATTGTACCTGTCGCTGTATCAAATCCGGATGAAGCATTTATAGTCGAATTTACCCAGCGATAAGTGTATGTTCCATTTCCACCTGAAGGCAAAGCTCCGGTGAGTTGAGAAACGTAAGAACCTCTGCAAACCGTTTGATTTCCTGAGATCGTATTGGAACCAATTATCGGATTGACAGTGATCAGTATGGCACTGGTTGTGTCCGAGGCGCATGAACCCGAACGAACAATTCTTCTGAACCAGGTATTGGTTGCTAATGAGTATGATTGATAACCTTGAGTGCTGTCGTTTCCCCCTGCATTCGTGAATCCGCCTGTTGAAGAGGTAATACTTTTTATCCAACGGTAAATGTAAGAGGAACTATTTCCTCCGGATGGTTGTGAACCGTTAAACGCGGAGGGAATCTTATTTGCACAAATTGTTTGTGCCCCTGAAATGGTATTCCCGGTTATGGGTGTACTGATGCTGATGGCAATTGCAATGGCGATAGATGTATCGGTTGATGACCCGGAAACAACAGTTCTGCTATACCATGTTGTTTGTGTGAGCGGTCCCGGTGAATAGTTTTGTGTATTGTTGGTCCCGGGAGCCGGAGAGAATCCTGTTGTTGCGCTGGTAGTTGATTTCAACCACAAATAAGCAAAGGTTCCGGTACCACCGGTTGGAGTTGCACCAATCAATGTTGCCGGAGTTGAGCCGGAACATAAAGATTGGGGAGGAGAAGTGATCACATTATTTGCAATGGTTGAATTTACTGAAACTCCGACATCATTTGATGAATCAATACATGAACCGGTAATCACAAGTCTCTTGTACCATGTTGTCACCGAAATGGCAGAAGGTGAATAATTTTGTGTATTATTTGTTCCGCTGGCAACGGAAAATCCTGTATTTCCATTCGTGGTTGATATCAGCCACAAATAGCTGAATGTTCCGTTCCCGCCACCAGGAACAGAACCAACAAATGTTGCGGGAGTTGTACCAGTAATGATCGACTGATTGCTTCCTATGGTGTTTCCCGTAACTGCCGGGGTAATTGATACGGCAACTGCTGATGAAGTGTCTTTGCAGCTTCCTGAAGTTACCAGTCTTCGGAACCATGAATTAATGCTAACCGATGATGGATTATAATTTTTGTTCGTATTTGCACCCGGAGCCAGAGAAAATCCTGCCGATGACCCTGTGGTTGACACCAGCCACGAATATGAATATGTGCCAACTGAGCCTGACGGATTGCTCCCGGTAAATTGCGCGGGGGTATTGCCTGAACAAATATTTTGCGAACCTGAAATGGTATTGCTGTCAATGAGGCTGTTAATAATTATCTGGATAGCTGTTGATGTGTCCCGGCAACCGCCCGAGATCACTAATCTCCGGTACCAGGTTGTATCTGTTAGTACGGGTGGAAAATAATTCTGAATGTTGCTGCTTCCGCTCACAGTGTCGAATCCAGTTATTGAATTCACAATAGACTTTAACCAGGAAAATGTGTAAGAACTATTTCCTCCCACAGGGGCTGAACCTGTAATTGCCGAGGGATTACTTCCGGAACAGATCGTCTGATTACCACTGAGAATGTTGTTTCCAATAACGGGATTGACTGAAATTTGGATTGCTGTTGATGTATCATTGCAACCTCCTGATACGACCAATCGTTTGAACCATTCGGTTGTTGTAAGAACAGGAGATAAATAATTTTGTAAAGAGTCTGCTCCGCTTGCAGCACTGAATGTGCCCGATGAACTTGATGATTTCAACCATGTGTAGGTGTATGTATTATTTCCCCCTCCAGGAGTTGCACCGCGCAATGTATCGGGTTTTGATCCGGAACAAATAGTTTGGGATGTAGAAATAG
>JBIOHI010000161.1:0-5138 GCA_044448845.1 Bacteroidia bacterium | reverse complement strand
TTGCCGGACTGGGTTTGAAAAGCAAACTGTTCGCTGACGAAAAAACCGGTGAAAAAGTGAAGGTGCTGACTTCGGACGGAAAGCTTATTGAAGTTGACCACAGCGAAGTGGCTCACCCGGCTGAAGATAAATTAAAAGAATTTTCCGTTCGTGACGGAATTCCCGGGAGGAAATTTATCATGGTCATCGACCTGGCCCGTTGCGCAAACGCACGCAAATGCGTGGAAGGATGCCAAAGCATGCACAATGTGCTTCCCCCGGTAGAATGGATCAAAGTAAAACGGATGCAGGACACCGAACTCACCTCTCCTTACTGGTTTCCGCAAACCTGCTACCATTGTGATAATCCGCCCTGCACCAAGGTGTGCCCGGTAGATGCTACTTTTAAAAGAACAGATGGAATAGTTGCGGTTGACAACGATCGCTGCATCGGTTGTAAATTTTGCATGGCCGCATGCCCGTATTCTGCACGAACATTTAATTTCGGAAGGCCCCAGTCTCAAAAACATTTTGAAGAACACAAAAATGATAAAGGGAAATGTTGCACGGCAAAACCATCTACGGAAGGAACGGTTTCCAAATGTGATTTTTGCCCCGATGCAGCAGCCAAAGGAATTTTACCGAGTTGCGTTTCCGAATGCCCCAACGGAACTATTTTCTTCGGAGATGAAAATGAAGATACCGTTACAAACGGGGAAGAAACATTCCGCCTTCGCGAATTACTTCGAAGCAGGGCCGGTTACCGGCAGTTCGAAGAGTTGGGTACGAAACCGCGCGTATATTATTTGCCACCGGTGAAACGCCAGTTCCCGTTTGAAGAAGCAACCGAAGTTCATAACAAAGAAGAGTAATCATTCCGAAAATAAACAGAAATCATGAGTGAAAATAATTTGACAATGAGTGCGCCTGCTTTGCAAAATGGAAAAGTTGGAAGGAAAGCTGCCGAAACTTTTACGCAGGAAGAATACATGGTGATGAAGAAAGAACTTCTTCGACCCATTCAAAATATAAGTATCGGAGGTTGGATATGGATGGGATTTTTATTTTTGATCTGCCTTGCAGGATTAGCCGCTTACATCATCCAGGAAACAAAAAGTAAATACGTGACGGTGTCTCTTCGGGATTATACGATGTGGGGAGTGTATATTTCCAATTTCGTTTTTTATGTGGCTTTGAGTTTGGTCGGTGTGATGATGTCGGCTGTATTGAAACTGACCAACTTCCAGTGGTACCGGCCTCTTTCACGTATCGCGGAAGTCATTGCCGTTGCGGCTATCATGCTTGCAGGCTTGAGTATAATTGCCGCCATGGGACGACCGGACCGTTTGTATTACCTTATAATTCACGGAAGAATTCAATCGCCAATCGTTTGGGATATTTTGGTGATTGTAACTTACATCGCTGTTAGTATTGTATTGCTTTTTATTCCGCTTATTCCCTCCATGTCAACCTGCAGAAATCATCTCGTGAATAAACCGAAATGGCAGATGAAGATGTACGAAATTCTTTCATTCGGATGGGAGGGTACGGCTGAGCAATGGAAAGTTTTGAAAAAAAGCGTTCGCATTCTTACTGTTATGATCATCCCTATCGGGGTTTCCATCCACACGGTTACGGCATGGTTGTTTGCTACCACTCTTCGTTCCGAATGGGATAGTACCAACTTCGGTGCATACTTTGTTTCGGGAGCATTTTTACTTGGTGTTGCAGGAATGATCGTAGCTGTTTTCGTGATACGAAAATCATACGGCTTACAAAATTACCTCACCGAAATGCATTTTGATAAACTCGGAATGGCACTCGCTTTCATGTCGTTCGTTTACATTTATTTTAACATCAACGAATACCTCGTGCCGGCTTATAAAATGGATGGATTGCATGCCAATCACCTGTTGGATCTTTTTATCGGTGAGGAAGCACCGTTCTATTGGAGCGTGGTTCTTTTCGGAATGGGAATTCCTGCGTTGTTGCCATTGATTCCAGCTATGCGCAAACCTTTACCTCTCACGGTGATCGCTGTAGGAGTAGTGATTGCCGCCTGGTTCAAACGTTATTTGATCGTGATACCGGGTTTGTCTCATCCGTATCTTCCTATCCAGGATGTACCGGATTCATGGAGACATTATTCTCCCAGCCTCGTCGAAATGACCATTGTTACCGCCTCCTTCGCGGCACTGCTGCTCATTGTAACTGTTTTCTCCAGGTTCTTCCCGATCATTTCTGTTTGGGAAGTGGCTGAAGGAAAACTGGAAGGCAAAGATGAAATCATTAATTATAAATAATCCCGGATATGAAAATAAAAAAATATTTTATCCCTTTCATCGTGGCAATTTTATTTGCTCCATTCCTTTCGATTGCCCAGGATAAGGAAGCACAGTTAACGCTGAAGTTCAATAAAGCCGATGGAAATAACGTGTGCCAGGCCATCGTGAACTTAGAAAACAAACCAGTGAAAGGTGTCAGTGTAAAATTGTATGTAAAGCGTTTGTTCGGATTGCTGCCGATCGGTGATCCTGTTTCAACAGACGAGAATGGTACAGCCGGTTTCAGTTTTCCCAAAGACCTTCCCTGTGATGCCAGTTGCAAACTAACGGTGATCGCAAAAGTGGAAGACGATGAAAAAGTAGGCAACATCGAGGGAAAAGGAGAAATTGACTGGGGCATCAAACCGCTTGTTACCAAAGAACAAATGGTGGAGCGGTCTCTTTCTGCTTCCCGCGAACGAGCCCCGATCTATTTCATGGTGGCTTCTGATCTTATCATCGTGGCCATTTGGGGAACACTTTTTTACATCGTATTACAAGTATTTAAAATAAAAAAATTAGGGAAAATCAAACAATAACTTACCAATCATTTAAACACCAAAAAATCAAAATTTATGAGAAAGCTAAAATCAATTTTAACCGGAATTACGATCAGTTCCGTATTCATGATGTTCTGTCTTGCAGCATCCGCACAAAGTAAACCAAAAGGAAAACCATGGCCTGCACCCGAGAGTGCCGTGAAGATGAAAAATCCCGTGAAATCCGATGATGTCAGCCAGGGGAAAGATATTTGGGCACAACATTGCAAATCATGCCATGGCGCAAAAGGAAAAGGTGACGGAACCAAGGCAGCAAAAATCGATATCTCCTGCGGTGATTTCAGTTCCCCTGAATTCCAAAAAGAAACCGACGGGGAATTGTTTTGGAAAACAACCGATGGAAGAAAACCCATGCCTTCATTCAAAGAAAAACTTTCCGATAAAGAACGTTGGGCAGTGGTGAATTTTATGCGCACACTTAAATAATTATCTTTGCCGTGTACTCCGGAGAAATTTATGAAGAGAATTATTTTAATTACCATCCTGTTGACGGTCATCACGCTGTTCTCATCGTGCAACGGTTCACACAAAAATTTCTCCGGGGTTACACTTCTTGAAGGAAGGATCGATCCTTTTCTTGCTAAAAACAAAAAGATTTATTTTTATGAATTAACAGACTCAATGAGTCTGTTTTTTTTTGAGAAACAAATTACTGACTCCTGTTTGATAGATGAACATGGAAATTTCAAATTTGAACTCAAGCACTGGAATAAGCCGGGGTTCTTCGACCTCGGGACTTTGGAAGCTGTTTTTATAAAACATATATTTGCCGAACCAGGGGATAAAATAGAATTATTTTTCGATGGGAAAGATTTACCGCTGACCCTGGATCGAAAAAACAATATCGGAACTTACAATGAATTCCTACAGTTATTTTACGATACATTTTATCGAAGCCCGGAAGTAAAAAAGTATTACTATGTGACGAGTAATTTTCTGATGGCTCCTGAATATGCCAGGTATCAAAATTCAAGAAGAAATCAGCAGATTCAGTTTTTTGAAAAATATTTTGAAGGGAAAAAAGCGGATAGTATTTTTAAAAACTGTTTTATCTCCGAAACGAATTTGAATTGGGCAGATGATAAATTGTATTTTCTCTGGAAAAAAAGGATACGAAAAGAAGTGGTTCCTGTGGACAGTTCCTATTTCGATTTTTTAAAGGCGATCGACCATACCGACCGCTCAGCTCTTATCTGCCCGGGCTTTTCACGTTACATCAATTTCTACATCCGGGAACTTTACCAGGAATTGCCCCTTGAAACATTGAAAGAAAATGAAGAGTCGATGGATAAATGCAACCTTGCGAAAAAGAATCTCAAAGGTCTCGGATTGAAGATAGCGTATTATCTCATTCTTCGCGATGAGTTGAATAATGCCATCGCAACCAATACCCGGTTCACCTTGGATACGGCAAATATCAATCGCCTAACGGACATTGCCGTTCAGTCCACCGGTGACGCTTCCTATAAAAGTTTTGTTAAAAACTATCAGAAACACTGAACGGTAGAATCTTTATTTTTGTTTCAAATAGATATAATGAAGATCGCGATCACTATCCTTAGAATTATTTTCGGTTTGTTATTTCTTGCCATCGGGCTTTTTCATTTCTATAATATGAATGAGATGTCCATGTTTTTTCCGCTGCCATTTGGCGGGAAAATTTACGTGATGGCGGTAGGAACACTGGTTGGTATTTCCGGGGTTGCCATCATCATCAACCGGTATGTGAAAATTTCTCTTTTGACCATTTCGTGTATTCTTGCTATTACCGGATTCTTTTTGCTTTGGGCATTGTTCCATTTTAAGATCCAGGACCCGATCATGAAGATCCTTGGATTCTCCTGCCTTACAGAAATAGGAATTGCCGTAGTGGTGCTGCTGGTGGTGGCGGTTGTTAAGGTGAAAAAATGATCATTTGATTTAAGAACAATTATATGCGACATGAAACGTTTCGTTCGGACAAAATACGTTTTGGCGTGGCTCATGGAATGTAATTTTTAAATCGCGGTTTAAAACGGGTAAAAAAATTAGCTTATTTCATCGTTCAGAAATCTCCATTCTGGATTAAATGAGTTTATTAGTTGTTCTTTTTTTTCTCTTCGCCAACCTTTTATTTCTTTTTCCCTCGCAATAGCATCAGTGATCTGATCATACTTTTCGTAACATACAAGATAATGGCAATTATATTTAGATGTAAATCCTTTTGTCAATCCATTAACATGCTGATGCAATCTCCAAACCAAATTGTTTGTAACGCCAACGTACAGAACTGTTT
>JBIOHI010000160.1:0-5180 GCA_044448845.1 Bacteroidia bacterium | reverse complement strand
GTGCATCACCGAAGCATGTGAATATGGATTGCCGTTGTAGGATTCACGCAGGTCGGAATGCGCGTCAAATTGCAAAACGCACACATCCGGATATTTTTCTTTGATGGCTTGTACCGTGCCCAATGTGATAGTATGTTCGGCACCAAGCGTGACCGGAAATTTTTTATCATCCAAAATTCTTTTTGTCGACTCCGCGATCAGGTTCATGGCTTTCGCATCCTTTTTTTTTCCAAATTCTATCGGGTGAAGTGTACATATTCCGCCATTTTTATAGGATTCCTGTTGCAATTCTTCGTCATACAATTCCACGAACTGAGAGGCACTCACCATTGCCTGAGGACCTTTTTCGGAGCCTGAAATATAGGAAGAAGTTCGTTCGTACGGTGCCTGCTGGATAATGAAACGTGATGCCTCGTAAGAATAAAATCCTTTACCGGGGATTGCCAGGAAATTTTTCTTTTCGTTATAATATTTCATTCAATAAAAATAATTTGGCGGCAAATATACCAACATTTTTGTTTGGTGATGACAGCCCCCTTTGCCGAATTAAACTTATATCCTATTTTCGCCCGGCTTTCAGCATGAAAAAAAATAGTGTCTTCCTTATTTTAATGATTTCCGTGATGTATTCCTGCGTATCGAGTTCGAAATACTCGGAGGCACAGGCTCGCATTGAAAAACTGAAGGCTGACAGCGCCCTGCTCGCAAAAAGGAACCGAATGCTCACGGAGGAAAAAACTTACCTCGAGACCAAAGGCGCGAGCATGGAACAACTGCTCACCAACCGTTTGCAGGAAAAACAGGATTCGCTCAGCAAAAAAGAAGAATTGCTGCAACAGCGCGAAATGAGCATCAACGACATGAAAGCACGCAAAGCGGAAGAACGTGAAGCCTTCGAAACTCTTTCAAAATCGGTTTTTGAATTATTCAGCGGTTTCAATCCAAACGAGGTGTTCCATTACACTAATTGCACACAAATAAATGTGGTGGTGAGCGACCGGATGCTCTTCTCTAACGGTAATTTAAAATTAGATCCAAAGTCAGCAACTGTTTTAAGCAAGGTTGCCGAAGCATTTTCAAAGAATGCCGATCTTCGTCTCGTTGTTACCGGCCACACCGATTCACTGAACCTCGTGAAAGAAAAATACGATGACAACTGGACGCTTGGAATGATGAAAGCAAATATCATCCTTCGATCTCTGCTCCGTGATTATAAAATTTCTCCTGTAAAAATATCTTCCTCTTCCAAAGCAGAAACAGTTACTCTTCCACGGGCAAGTGGTTCCATTGGAAGGAATCGAATTGAATTTGTTTTTTATTCGAGCTTCCTTCCGTGCATCCACAGTAAAGAATAAATTGGAAGTGGGAAATACAAAGTGGGAAGTACGAAGTGAGAATTTGGATGCTGGATACTCGATGCTGGATGCTCGAAAAAAGTTCTCAAAGAATAAACAAATAACTCAATAACCAATAACTTAATAACTAAATTACGGCCTTAAGTATTCCCCGTTCACATCGGTAAGCACATCAGGAATTGAATCAGTGATTAAAATAGTGTGTTCGTATTGTGCCGATAATTTTCCGTCAATGGTACGGGCAGTCCACTTGTCTTTTTTATCCACTTTGCTTCGTGCTTTACCGGCATTGATCATCGGTTCGATGGTGAAGATCATCCCGGGTTTTATCACGACCCCTTTATTTTTTTCATCCACGTGTTTGATCTCCGGTTCTTCATGAAAACGCACACCGACTCCATGTCCGCAATATTCATAAACCACCGAAAACCCGAATGAAGTAGCGTATTTATTTATTTCATAACCGATGAGCCCCGTGAGATTTCCCGGTTTGCATTGCCTGATGCCAATCTTTAAACATTCTTTCGCCACGTTCATCAACAACCTTGCATGATCGGAAATAATTCCAACGGAGAACATCCGGCTGGTGTCTCCAAAATAACCGTTAAGAATGGTTGTCACATCTACGTTCACGATATCGCCGTCACGCAATTCGTACTTTCCGGGAATGCCGTGGCAGATCACATCATTCACCGAAATGCAGGTCTCACCCGGAAAACCGTGGTATCCCAATGTGGCCGGAATGGCGTGGTTGTCGCGGATAAATTGATTGCAAATTGAATTGAGATACTCGGTGGTCACTCCTTGTTTCACATAAGGTGCAACAATATTCAATGTTTCCCCTGCAATTTCGCAGCTTTTTCTTATCCCTTCGATCTGTTCGGGAGTCTTGATTATTATTTTAGATGCTTTTTCTCTGAATGACACGATCTCAATAAGTTGAAGCCTGATGCGGGATTCCTCCCTAACAAGCGTTTATATTATGCAGCAAATAAACCAATATTTGAGCTGAAAGCAAAATGAAATGAGTTTACCTCATTTTACGTATTTTCAAATAAAATTTTTAAAAATAAATTCCATTGAAATATCTTTGGCTCAACCAAATTATACAACACATGAAAAAGCAATTACTAAAAACTTCTTACATTTTATTTTTTGTTTCCGTAGTGCAGATGAATAATGCCTTTGCACAAATGGATGAGACTGCAGCTTTCCTTAATGCCGGGAGGGAAACCGCCAGCAACCTGGCAGGTGCTTATTTGGGTCCGGTTATAAAAGGTTTTGGAATGGGTCTGAATGATGGTTGGAATAACAACACGGCCAGAACTTTAGGATTAGGTGGATTTGATCTTCGGATTAATTTAGGAATTGCCCAGATTCCTTCTTCCGACCAGACCTATAATCTCAACAATGTTTTTACCAGTTCGGTAAGTTCAATAAAATTCGTTCCCGATGCAGGAACGAGTAACACTCAATCCAGTTTTTTCGGGCCGAAAAATGATAACCCCGGGAATGTGCTCGTCAAGGGGTCCATTCCAAACCCCCTGAACCCTTCTCAGAATATAGATACCACTATTGCAAAGATTCCGCTTCCAAAAGGAATTGGCGTTCCGATGACTCTTGCCTCGCCAAGCATTCAGTTGAGTGTTGGCCTGGTAAAAAATACGGAATTGATGATCCGCTATGCTCCCAGCATCAATATTCCTTATGTTGGAATTGGAGTAGGTACGTTCGGACTTGGAGTTAAACACAGCATCAAACAATGGATTCCGGCAATCAAAGAAACACCTTTATGGGATTGGTCTGCTTTTGCAACCTATTCCAATTTCCATGCGGAATATGATTTTGGTTCGAATGGTTTACAGCCCGATCCAAGTTCCATCAATACTTATTCCCCGGATTATTTCAATAACCAAAAGCTCATCATGAGTGGTTATGGAATTTCAATAGGTACCATTGCTTCAATAAAATTATTGTTCTTCACTCCTTACATCGGGATTAATTATGCCTACTCTAACTACTCCCTGCAGTTTACAGGAAATTACCCGGTGCCTTCTCCCAATACCGATCCAACTACAATTCAACAAGGAAAATTAAGCAAGATTGCGTCTGTAACCGATCCGATCTCTATTCCGGGCAGCATTCCCAATATGAGGTTAAATGCGGGATTCAGGTTAAAATTTGCACTCTTTGTCTTTGGTGCTGAATACAGTCTTGGTACCTATAACACGGCAACTATGAGTATCGGGGTGAATCTGCAATCCATTTTGCCGCCATCCATTTAATAACTTGGTCTCATTTTAAATTTAGGATTTATATGCTTTATTTTTAAAATGAAACCCTCAATTGAACTCTCAGGTCGCTTAAAATATTTCCATTGATCTGCTGCAAACCCGAGCTGATCGTGTTCACATTGTTGTAAGTGGTTTGCGAATATTTTATCCAGGCATCTAATTTTTTAGATAACTTTACATGCGTCACCAAATAAAATCTCACTCCTGAATTTTGATAAAGAGGAACCGAATAGGAATGCAGTACATCCGCTTCGGTAGCGTAAACACGGGCATTGTAATCATCCACGTTGAATACTGCGATCCTTCCTGTAAGAGAAAATATTTTCAATTCAGAATTGTAAATCAGGTCCTGAAAAATGAGGGAACCGTTTTTAAATCCATTGATATTCTCGTGGAATTGAACAATCTCCATTCTTGTTTCAGCAGAAAAATTTTGCGAAAGTTTGTAAGAAGCATCCGCGCGGAAATTTTCTTTTGTTGAATTTTGAACGGAAGTACTGTTGTCAATTGACGAGATCACATTGTGCATTTTTGTTTCATGCTTGTAGCGGAAATAAAACCGTTGATCTTTGGAAGGATTGAATTGCCATTCACCCAAAAGATCATTTCCGTGCGAAGGAGCGTCAATCAAATATCTCAGCCACTCCGATTTATAAAAGTCAATATAAAAATTCAGTTGCCAGTATGGACCCGGTTTAAAGATTACGGCCGAATAAATTCCTTCTTCATTTCTCCCATCGGCATTTTCACCAAATGCATTGTTGAAAGTGGTTTGGAAATCTTTCGCATAATTCCGGTAAGAGATCATTACATCCAGCGTTTGATGAACCGGCAACACCAAACCGCCAATTCCGGCAAATGCGCCATTCGAAGAATTCGATATCTCTCCGAAGAAATTGATATTGTTCAAATAAAAATTAAAATCAAATCCGAAATTGGTGAGTTCCGTTCCGTGGAAGTTATACAATTGGTAAGGCTTGGTGCCGGGCTCAAAAGAATGATCGTAAAAAGTATGAACCGCAGTGAAGCCCAGATCGTGATCCTTACCAAACCATTTCACATGCCCGCCATAAATTCCCTGCATCACATTATTCCGGTCAGCGATCTCACCCGGAGTTCGATGGTAGCCGCTTAGTTGAAAGGCAGAAAAAATTTCATCCGTTGAGGATAGCGTATCCGAAGACCTGAAATTGGTGCTGATGCCCTTGTAAGAAAAAAATCCTGTTAATTCCATTTTTTTAAATTGATAAGCGATAGCTGCACCCCGCAAAAATTCATTTTCATTAAGTGAACGATACGAACGAATTGTTTCGAAATTTCTTCTTGCATTCATCACGCTCGCTGATTTCCTTGGTGCAAGCCCAGATCCGAAAGTCAGGCCCTGGCCAAAGTTTACCTGGTAATCTCCAAGCGCTATCGTTTTAAAGTTTCCGATGTTTTTTAAAATGAAATGAAACGAGTTGAAATCAAAACCATATTTCTGCGCTCCCCGGAAAAATTGTTCGCCCATATCTTTTTCTCCGGCATATCC
>JBIOHI010000159.1:0-5236 GCA_044448845.1 Bacteroidia bacterium | reverse complement strand
TTTGTTTACAAAGAATTTTTCCATAAATTGAATTACATCGGGGAGATGAATTGAAAAACAAAGATGGTGTAGGAATCTCAAGATAATAGCTAATTCCAGCAAGTCCAGGATCTGAAATATTAGTAACATTCAGGTTTCTGCAACATCTTTCAAAAGAAATATAATACCCGGCAGCATCATTGTAAATTTTAGGAGAGAAGGTAATAATTCTGTTATAGTAACCAACCTCATAACTAACGCCCGGGTTGCTTTTATAACAATAATTTGTATCAAACAGGTTAGATTTAATGGAATCTAAATGCATTGAATCGGTAGTAATTCTTGTATCGTCCGATTTTGCAAATCGGCCAATTATTATTGAATTATCGAATAATGTTACACTGCGCGAAAATTCCCTTGTCATAATAAGTTGTAAATGATAAACACTGTCGTGCAGCCATGTTAATACAAATCCGCCGCCTGCAATATGCGATGCACTTGAATGAAACGATAAACAAGTAAGGGTAAAAAATATGAGGAGTAGTTTTCTCATTGCATATTCAAAGGTAACAAATAGAACGCAATAACTTAATAACTCAATAACTTATTTCAAACTCAACAGCCCGCCACTCAACCTTCTCAGTTCCGTTTCGGCAAGTTTGGCTTCGTACTGCACCGTTGAATAACGTGATTGTGCTAACAAAAGATTTTGTTGTGCTGCTCTTAATTCAATGGAACTGATAACACCTATTTTATATTGGTCGTTTGCCAGTTCGAAATTCTTTATGGCTACATCCACGTTCTCTTTTTCAAATTTCAAAAGTTCTAATGACATCGTGTAAGTATTGTACGATTGCTGAATACTCACTTCCACGCGGCTCATCGTGTCTTTCAATACAAGGTCATTGGAACGCAACGAAATTTTTGCCATCTGCAAACGTTTGTCCACGCTGAAACCGTTAAACAAATTCATACTTACACCGCCACCGAAATGATAACCGATACTTGAACTGTATTGTAAGAAACCGGATTGGGATGTTTGATTAGCAAAATCGTAACCGGAATAGAACTGCAAGGAGGGATATCGTTCTGATTCAATTTCTTTGATACCAAATGCCGCCACTTTAGAATTTTTTTTCGCCATCATTACAGACGTATTTTGACTTTGTGCATTCGCCTGCAAGGCTTCTAACTTCAACTCCGAATCAATATCAATCTTATCAGGAACATCAAAATCAATTGAAATATCGCGTGCTATAGTTTGGTTTAATAATGCTTTACTGTTCTTCATGGCATTTGCCTGCCGCATCATGGCTGAGCGGTCGGTGTTCAGATCAACCTGGGCGTTCAATAGTTCATTCATCGCTGCTTTCCCGGCATTGAAGCGATCCTGTGCAAGTTTCAGGCGGTCTTCCGAAAGTTTCACACTTTCTTTATTTACACCCAATAATTGTTTTCCCTGCACCACATCAAAATAAGCCCGGATCACTCTTGAAAAAATAAATTCCATCTGGAAACGCATTCTTATTTCTCCGATCTCCTGCAGCTCCTGTAATTTGTTTCGCGTGGCGAACATTTTAAATCCGTCAAATATGGTCCATGCTAATTCTGCTTGTGCTGCCAATTGATTTGTGTTGGCCCCGATAGCCGTTTTAGGCTGCAGTGCCGGATTTGCATATCGCTGTTCAGTATTTGCCGTTTGATTATCCTGTAAAACATTTCCTGTCACGCGAGGCAGCATCCCGGCATTCCCTGCATAGTTGTTCACCTTTGCCATCTCCGCATCATTCTTCGCCACTTTGATGGAATAATTATTTTCCAAAGCAATTTTCAATGCAGAATCCAAAGTTAAAAGTTGTTGCGCGGTTACATTTTTCACACAAAGGACACAAAGAAAAAAGCACAAAGAAAAAACAAACTTTCTTAGTGTACTTTGTGAAAATCCTTTGTGTTCTTTGTGTGATTTTTTCAACATTCTATTTAACCTCATCTTTCATTTCATGTTTTAAATTCCGTGAGAGATAACTGTAAATTGCAGGGATCACATACAAAGTCAAAACTCCTGAAAACAACAATCCACCTATGATCACAATTCCCATCGACATCCTGCTTTTCGATCCGGCACCGAGTGCAAGTGCCACCGGCAACGCTCCCAGCATGGTGGCAAGGCTCGTCATCATGATGGGGCGCAAACGTGAAACCGCAGCATCTTTCACGGCTTCGAGTTTATTCAATCCCTGTTCTTTTCTCTGATTCGCAAATTCAACAATCAGAATTCCGTTCTTCGTCACCAATCCAATGAGTACGATAATTCCAATCTCACCAAAAATATTTAATGTTTGGTTGAAATACCAGAGAGCAAGCAATGCGCCACCGATCGCCATCGGAACGGTGAGCATGATGATGAGCGGATCCACAAAACTCTCAAATTGTGCTGCAAGGATTAAAAATATCAGAACCAATGCAAGCATCAAAGCAAAGGTGGTGTTGGAAGTACTTTCGGCAAAGTCGCGAGATGGTCCGGCAAGACCTGTTGTAAAAGTTTCATCCAAAACTTTTGCTCCGATCTTTTTCATCTCATCAATTCCGTCCCCAATGGTTTTTCCAGGGGCAAGTCCGGCCTGAACGGTTGCCGATTTGTACCGGTTGTAATGATACAATTGAGGCGGGCTGCTTTGCTCTTTCACTTCCACCACGTTATCGAGTTGGATGAGTTGCCCGCGGTCATTTCTAACCATCAGTGTTTTCAAGTCAAGCGGGCGGTCACGGTATTGGCGTTCCACCTGTCCCATCACCTGGTATTGTTTTCCGTTCATCGAAAAATATCCGTAACGAAGATTACTGTAAGCGAGTTGCATCACCTGTGCAATGCTTTGAACGGAAACGCCAAGGCTTTTTGCTTTCTCGCGGTTAATGGTGATTACCAGTTCGGGTTTATTAAATTTAAGATCGAAATCAACTCCCTGGAAAGTAGGATTTTTATTTACCTCTTCAATAAATTTCGGAAGAAATTTTTGCAACTTGGTAAAATTCTGGTTTTGCAAAATGAACTGAACAGGCAATCCAACTCGTGCTCCGCCCGGGCCGGTTATCGTTTGATCCTGGATGACAAAGGAACGCGCGTTGGTCAACTCGGAAAGATTACGGCTGATCATGTTCACGATCTGCTGCTGCGATCTTTTTCTCTGATCCGGTGAAGGCAACATCACTCTGGTGAATCCCGTATTCACTGCACCGCTTCCGGTGAATCCCGGAGCGGTAACGGTAAGCACAATTCTTTTTTCGGGAACCGAATCCATCACCATTTTTGAAACTCGGCTGATGTAATCATCCATCGCTTCAAAAGAAGTTCCCTCGGGAGTAATGGAACTGATGCGGAATACGCTCCGGTCATCGAGCGGTGCAAGTTCCGCCTGCAAAATTTTTCCGAAAAGAAAGATAAATCCGAACGAAATAAAAATGATGACCACCGCCAACCATCTTCTTCTCATGAATGCTTCAAGTGATCTGCGGTAGCCATCATTTAAACTTACGAAAAACGGTTCTGTCGCATTATAGAATTTCCCGTGCTTGTTATTTTTTCGATTCATAAAAACATTGAGCATCGGTGTAAGCGAAAGCGAAACAAAAGCCGAAATGAGAACGGCTCCGGCTACCACTATCCCGAATTCGCGGAATAATCTTCCAACGAATCCCTGGAGAAAAATGATCGGGATAAATACTACCGCAAGCGTAACAGAAGTGGATATCACCGCAAAAAAGATTTCATTCGATCCGGCTATGGCAGCTTCTTTGGGGGCCATTCCTTTTTCTATTTTCTTGAAAATATTTTCCGTCACCACAATTCCGTCATCTACCACTAGCCCGGTTGCGAGCACGATGGCAAGCAGTGTTAACACGTTGATGGAAAAACCTGCAAGGTACATGATAAAAAATGCACCGATGAGTGAAACGGGAATATCAATTAGCGGGCGAAATGCGATAAGCCAGTCACGAAAAAATAAATATATGATCAGCACCACCAATAAAAATGCGATGAGCAAAGTTTCTTCCACTTCGGTGATGGAAGTGCGGATGAAACGCGTGTTGTCGAGCGCAATGTTCATCCTGATGTCTTTCGGAATTTCTTTTTGCAACTGGTCCGAGCGTTTGTAAAACTCATCCGCGATCTCGATGTAATTGGCTCCGGGTTGCGGAACAATTCCAAGCCCGATCATTGGGGTTCCCGATTCTTTCAAAATAGTTTCTTCGTTTTCCGCACCGATCTCCGCATGACCGAGGTCTTTTAATTTTATCGTCTGGTTGTTATCCGATTTAACGATCATGTTGTTGAACTCATCGGTGGTTGTAAATCGTCCGACTGTTTTCACGATCAGTTCGGTGTTGTTGCCTTCAATTTTTCCTGCAGGCAATTCCACATTCTCGCGGTTGAGTGCCGACTGAATATCCTGTGCCGTGATCCCGAACGAGGTCATCTTCACCGGGTCGAGCCACAACCGCATTGCATATCTTTTTTGTCCCCACACCTGGATGGTGCTCACTCCCGGAATGGTTTGCAGTTTTTGCATCACCACATTTTCGGCATAGTCATCAACCTGCAATTGATTTTTGGTATTGCTCTGAATGGTCAGTGCAATGATGGCATCCGAATTCGCATCCGCTTTGGTAACAACGGGCGGTGCATCAATATCCTGGGGCAACTGGCGAACGGCCTGCGAAACTTTATCACGCACATCGTTGGCAGCTTTTTCGAGGTCATAATCCAAATTGAATTCCACCGTGATGATACTTGCACCAATGTTACTTGCCGATGAAAGACTTCGTATCCCTGCAATTCCATTGATGGAAGCTTCCAGCGGCTCGGTGATCTGTGATTCGATGATGTCGGCATTCGCACCGGTGTAACTTGTTCGCACCGTGATAATGGGCGGATCGATGGAGGGAAATTCGCGAACTCCAAGATATTTATACCCGATAGCACCGAAGAGAACAATAGCAATTGACATCACTGTTGCGAGAACGGGGCGGTTGATTGAAGTTGTACTTAAACTCATATCTTAGTTTGTGAAATGGTGAGATAGAGAAATGGTGAGTTTAAAAGTTGGTGAACAGATGAAAAAGAAAGATAGTGAGTTGTGTTGTAACTCAATAAAAGAAATTTTTTGCCATTAAAAATGAAAGTATAATTATTTTCTTTTATCATTGATTGTTTTTCTTGTTTTAGCAAATACAGATAATAGTTCTGTGATCTCATTGG
>JBIOHI010000158.1:0-5302 GCA_044448845.1 Bacteroidia bacterium | reverse complement strand
TGGTGGTAGGAAATAATGTGGGGCTGGGGTTGGATAGTTTTTATGGAGTGGGCGGGGGAATAACTATTGGTGATGATACCATCATTGGAAACTTTGTAAGCTTTCACGCGCAAAATCATAAGTTTGATGATCTGGATCAATTGATACGCTTACAGGGAGTTTGGAGCAACGGGATAAAGATTGGCAGGAATTGCTGGATAGGAGCGAAGACCACCATTCTTGACGGAGCCGATGTGCAGGATGGATGCGTGATTGCAGCAGGTTCGCTTGTGATCAAAGGTGTTTATGAGAAAAATTCAATTTATGGAGGCAATCCTGCAAAATTGATCAGGAAAAGGGGAACAGCTTTATCAGATCAGGAAAAATAATTGCGGATGACGGAAAAGAAAAGAATTCTCTTTATCAGTTTTTATGCGCCCCCGATCAACATGGTGGCAAGTGACAGGACTGTGAAATTCATCCACACATTCATTTCAAAAGGATTTGATGTAACGCTCATCACAGCAGATGTTCAAAATTTAAAACAGGAATTTATTGATGAAAGTTTAAACCGGTTGCTAAGTGACAAAGTGAAAATAATTCGCGTGCCTTTCAGAAAAGGATATTCCCCCAATTTTTTATTTTCAAAAAACAATGATCAACTGGTTGGTAGGTTTTCAAATTTCATGACAGGGTTGATCTTTCGGTTAACCTCCGATCTGGGCTGGGGATGGATGAAACCTTTGAGAAAAACACTGGAAGAACTTTGTGCAAAACAAAAGTATGACCTGGTCTTCGCGAGTGGCGGACCTTTCCTGAGTTTTCTCCCGTCAGGTGAGGTGTCAAAAAAATTTGGAATCCCTTTAATTCTCGATTACCGGGATACATGGACCGATAAGAATTACAAATTCTTCGGGCAGAACAAATTTGTTCCGGGGTTCATTGAATCAAAGGTCAACTCACTCGCAAGTGTCGTGATCACAGTTTCGGAAGGGTGTAAAAAAATCCTGGCAAAAAGGACGGAAGAAAAAAAAATTAAAGTGGTCTATAATTTTCCTTCCCGTGAGTATGCAAAAATTATTACTGATCATAAACCGGATTCCATTTCGGACAATCCCGGGCATTTTACCATCGCTTATGCCGGCATGATGTTCGGTAAACATTCTGTTATTCCGTTGCTGGACGCATTTGATTTTCTAAATGAGGAGAGCAGGAATAAAATACGTTTTTTATACTGCGGTTCCAATGCCGGTTTTGTAAAAAACTGTTTTGAAAAAAAAGGATACCTTCACCTTTTTGAGAACAGGGGAATGCTCCCAAAACAGGAAGCGATTCAGTTGATCCGGGGAGCTTCGATGTGCTACAATATTGTTCACGATGATCCGTTCTCAAACGATTATGCGATTCTTGGAACCATCACCACGAAAATATTTGACTATATCGTTTTGGATAAAATCATTTTGAACATTTGCCCTGAAAGGAACGAAGTGCGAATGCTGACATCGAAATACAACCTGACAAATATTCAAAATTTTAACGGGGCACAATCGAAGGAAATTGCCGCATTTCTCGAAAAGGTTACGCATCATCAATTATCGCTTCCGGTTCAGGACACATCTGCATTGATGTGGGAAAACCAGGATTTTAGCTGGCTGGATCAATGAAAACAGGGAGCAGGAATATCGCTTTATCTATCCGCGAGTATATAAACTCTGTTCCCCTTTACCGGGTGATCATCGCGTTGCTTTTTTATTTACCGGCTTTTGTTGACAGCCTCACCGGGTTTTTATTGCATATCAGTGATTACAAAAGTATAAGCACGATAGACCTTTCTCCATCCATCTTGCTCCGCCTGATCATCATGTTTCTTTCTTTCTTTTATCTGAAGAAAGGATTTCAAACCCATTTCATGTTTGCCATTATGTTGTTCATTTTATCCGTTGAATTCATTGGATATTTGGCAATTCATCACAACATTACCGGGTTGTTCATCGGGCTCAACTGGTCCATAAAAGTACTCTATGCAATTTCCGTAGGGTTGTTTTTATATAATATGATCCGGTCGGAAAAGATCACTTATAATGAACTGGTACTGCTTTTCAGAACGGCAGTGATCTTGTATTCACTGAGTATTTTCATTCCTTTTATTTTTGGAGGAGGGATCCCCACTTATGGCAAGGAGAGCCTCACCTTCGGGAGGATCGGGTATCTTGCTAACGGAAACGGGGCCGGTGCATTACAGGGAATCGGAAGTATCATTTCATTTCACATTTACCGGTCCAATAAAAATTTCAAGAACCTGATCTTGTACTTGCTGAACCTTGTCACGTGTTACATTGTGGCAACCAAAGGAACCTTGGTTTTTTGCACGATCAATTTGATCCTCATTTTTTATTATTCGCGGCTTAGCATCAAGTTGATTTCCATTTGTTTGGTCATTATTCTTCTAACTCAAATACCGGATAACATGACCCAGGTTCTTTTTAAATCGTATGATGTGGTCAAATTCAGGTACGACCGGTCTGCGAATTTTCTGCTTTTTTTGTGGAGCGGCAGGGATGCCTATTTTACGGATGCGATCAATTCATTCAATATTGACGGCTTTGCATTCATCCGTATTTTATGCGGGTTCGGGGCTTTTGTCGCTTTTCGAAATACCGGGTACGGATTTGAAGATACACATACAAGGTATTTTCTGGAAGCGGAAATGTTCGATATGTTTTTTATGTACGGACTGATCGGTTTGATCTCTTACTTTTTATTCTTCGGTTCTGGAATTATGCTGGCCATAAAACGGAGAAGATTTTTTTTAATCATACCTTTGATCCTGTGTTGGTTTTATTCGGCTTTTGCAGGCCATATGTTGTTCAACGGAATGTCCATACTTGGTGTGATGGTTCTGTATATTCTCATCATCATGCCTATGAACGAGTATGATATTTTTAAAAAGAAAAAAAAGGAGATCGCCGGAGATGGATAGACCCATTAGAATTTTTATTGACGCGCACACTTACGACCAGATCTTTGAAGGTACACGCACATACATCAGCGGCTTGTACCGTGCTCTTTTACGAAAATATCCAAAGGAAGTGGTTTGTTCGTTTGGCGCGGTAAATACTGTAAATCTCAAAACTGATTTTGGCGAATTTGAAAATTCCCGGTTTGTCCGTTACAAATACAAAAGCAAAATGGCCAGGATGTGTTTTGAATTTTCCCGCATTCTTAAAAAACAGGATTATGATTTTGCCCATTTTCAATATGTGACCCCGCTTTTTAAAACCACTAAATTCATTGTGACTATTCACGATCTGTTGTTTAATGATTTCCCCAAAGAGTTTCCCCTGGCGTATCGCCTGTCCCGTAATCTTTTTTTTCATAAATCAGCCTTGCAAAGCGATATCATAACAACCGTTTCGAATTACTCGGCAAATTCACTGATCAAAAATTATAAAATTTCAGCAAAAAAAATAAACATCATTTCAAGCGGCTTGAATGCGGATTCCAGTGTCATTGCGAATGGAATAAACGATATGTTTTTCCAGGATTTCGATAAAAACGAATCGGTAAACTATATACAAAAACGATTTGGAATTGCGAACTACATCTTAAATGTAAGCCGTGTGGAACCACGTAAAAAACAATCCATGATCCTCAGGACCTATCTCAATAAAAAATTATTTGAGAAAGGAATTTCACTCGTTTTTGTCGGCAAGCATGCCATTGGTTCTTCTGATTTTGACGACCTGATGAAACATTTGCCGGAAGAGGCAAAGCATTTTGTTTTCCATTTCGAACAGGTTACCCAGGAAGAGTTGATCCATTTTTACCGGGCAGCGCGATTTTTTATTTACCCTTCCATTGCCGAAGGTTTTGGCGTGCCACCACTGGAAGCCGTTGCCAGCAAGGTTCCAACGATTTGTTCCAATCAAACGGCATTGTCGGATTTCACATTTTTCGGAAAATATTTTTTCGATCCGAATGATGAAAACGAGTTCAATGAAAAATTTGATGATCTGCTGGATAACGAAAAGGAAGCAAGGGAATATTTTTCTTCTCCGTCAGTTTTGGGAGCTATAAAAAAATATTCGTTCGATAAATCGGCAGAAAAATTCTATGAACTGTTAAAGGAAAACCTTACTAAATGAAAAAACTTGCCATCATAGGAACCGTAGGGGTTCCGGCTAACTACGGTGGGTTTGAAACACTGGCAGAACAACTTGTTATTAACCTCGATGAAGATTACGACCTCACCGTTTATTGCAGCAGGGAACATTATTACCAACAACCTTCTCATTACAAGAATGCAAAACTGGTTTACCTGTCACTTAATGCAAACGGGGTGCAAAGTATTTTGTATGATATCGTTTCGATCTTTCATGCGGTTCGGAGAAGCGAAGTGCTTTTGATTCTTGGTGTTTCGGGTGCGGTTTGTTTTCCGTTCATCCGGTTGTTTTATCCAAAGATCAAACTGATCACCAACATTGACGGCATTGAATGGAAGCGGGCCAAATGGAACAGGATCGCTAAATGGTATTTAAAATTTTCGGAAAAAATTGCGGTGAAATATTCGCACCGCGTTATTGCCGATAACAGGATGATCGTTGAATATGTTAATGAAACTTACCACATCGATTCGGAACTCATCGAGTACGGAGTAGAGCATTCTCACACCGACTCTGAGATATCTTCCGGTTTACCGGAAGGTTCATATGACATTGCCGTTTGCCGTATCGAGCCGGAAAATAATGTGCACGTGATCCTTGAGGCCTATTCAAAAGTCAACAGTTTTAAACTGGTATTTATCGGGAACTGGGAAGCGAATGAATACGCGCGGAAACTGAAAGAGCGATTCGGAAAATTTCCCAACATCATGCTTATTCATTCCATTTACGACCTTGAGGAATTGAACCGTTACAGGAAGTTTGCGCGATTGTATGTTCACGGGCACAGCGCAGGTGGCACCAATCCATCACTGGTGGAAGCCATGTATTTGAATTTGCCGGTAGCCGCATTCGATGTAAATTACAACCGCGAAACCACGGAGAACAAATGTTTATACTTTAAAAATGCCGATGAGCTTTCGGGCATTATCACTCAAACTCCAAATGAGCAGTTGGATGCGATAGCCGATGAACTTCATCGGATCTCACTGCGCAGGTATTCGTGGACCGTGATCGCGCGCAAGTACCGTCACCTGCTTGATGGCGAAAGGGAAAACAATTTGAACGCGAATTTGAAAGTGTCGATCATCACGGTGGTTTATCAGAATAAAAAATCGGTGAAAGATGCGATTGAATCTGTTTTGAGCCAGTCCTATAAAAAT
>JBIOHI010000157.1:0-5351 GCA_044448845.1 Bacteroidia bacterium | reverse complement strand
GAGTATCTTTGTGCAGAGATTCTCGAGTTGGCTGGTAACGCCGCGCGAGACAACAAGCGCATCACAATTATTATTCGGCATTTGTTTCTTGCCGTAAAGTGTGATCAGGAGCTTGATGCGTTGTTTGACAAGTTTAATATTTTGTATTTGTCCGTCAATATCGACATGCACAAAATACAAACCAACATTCAAACGACCAAGTTCACCCATTGAAATTAAATTTTCGTAAGTTGAAATTGTAAATTCCTTTTCGATAAGTTTCCTTCCGGCAATATCCGTGATACTGATCCTTATTGTTCCGTTTGATTCTAAAGTTTTAATTCTGAAGTTTGTTGATTCAGTGAATGGATTTGGTTCAAAAAATATTTCTGTTCCAGAATTGCCGGGAGGTTTAAGAGTTATTGTTTTCGATGAGGTGGATGATAAACCATCGAGATCAACCTGCTTCAACCGATAGTAAAGGGTTCTGTTTTGCTTAAAATAATTCGCAGCATCTTTATCTTCAAAACGGTACTGATTAATTGTATTGCTGTTGTTGTTACCTTCCACTTTTCCTGCAATCTCAAAATTCAAATTATCGGCTGAACGCAGAACGATGAAACCGGAATTATTTATTTCACTCGATGTTCTCCAGTTGAGTAAAGCGTTTCCGTTACTAATTTTTCCTTCAAAAGAAACTAACTCAACCGGAAGTGCTCCATTGGAACCGATACCGAATATTCCGAATGAGGATAAACCCGTAACTGTTTTTGTAAATAACCCGCTTGATAAAGTTGATGAAGATGTTGTACCCGGAATCCAACCTGAACTTGAATATTTTGAAAAATAAGAATTGTTTCTTGTGAATCCCGTTTTCTCAGAAACGGAATCCCATGAAAAAGTTAAAGTAACATTTGAACCGCCCGGAGTGCCTTCTTCGATGAACCATGTTTTGCCAACCACATTATTATTTAATTTAGATCCAACCGGAATATTTGATGAATAGCTATTGGTAACACTATCAATCACTCTCACCCGGAATTCATCAGGAGTACCTGTATTGGTAATAGTTAAAGGTGCATTAAGCGCAGCAACACCATAGGAACATGAGGTGCTCATTGGAAACAGTACAGGCCCGGTTCTGTTTGTTCCGCCCACATTTCTTACCACAAATCTTCCGGTAAATGGGATTCCGGTATAGGCAGTTCCCGTGGAATAGATTGAAGTAAGACTATAAGTAGCATCAGTATCAATGATCAAATCACTATTGTATAAAAAAATTGAACAGAGAGAAGTAATGTTATTTTTTATGATCGTATTTGAGCCCCCGTAAAAAGACGCACCCTGACCACTGTTACTAAAATATATCCTGTAATAATTTCCGGAGGGTAGAGAATTCCACGGATAAGCCCAGTTTGACGGAGTAACCGTATAAGTGGTTCCTTTAGATCCATCATAAATTCCATTCATTACAATATAATTATCGATTGCTCCAAGAATGATAGTATCCGAATTACTATTCAACGATAATGTTTGACCGTTTGGGATAATTACATAGTCAATGGAAACTTTACCAACTACAATTGGGGAATGAGTTGCATCGGGACTGATGTAAATTCTCGAACCGTTGCCGGGGACGGAAGAAGTTGAACTCAATACATAATGAAATGAAGTGGTGCCCCAATTAAAACAAATTAAACTCTTGTTTTCCCAATTGGAAGCAACATTCCACGAAGAACTTGTTCCTCCATTCCATTTTCTAAATCCAAAATAGGAATAAACTGTTTGACTGGTATCTGTACCGCATCCATTGCTTACTGTACATTGGTAAAGACCAGAATATTCACCGCACCAGGGGGCACAAAACCAGGTATCATAATGAATAAATAAGGTATCGGAATTAATTCCCTGATTGGAAAAATAACTCCATGGTCCGGAAGTACTCAAATTTGTATTATTACATTGCCATTGGTAAATGATATTTCCTCCTGAAGCAGCAATATTCATCATCGTAAAATCACCAGAATATACTGCATCAACCGGTTGTGTTGTTATCACAGGAATGGTATTCACTGTTAATTTTACCGAATCACTTGTGATCAATCCACAGGTTGAAGTTGTGATGTTACACCGGAAATAATAACCATTGAATGGAGTGGTTACACTTGTTAGCCACAATGTATCCGATGTGGCACCGGAGTAAATTCCCGAATTGGTTATGTTCAACCAAACACCTCCATTTAAAATCTGCCATTGATGATTTATTGTGCAGGAGGAACTGTCAATGATTGAAAAATAGGTATTAGAGCCGGCACACGCTGTTTTATTTACCGGTTGAAATACAATTGTTGGAGTTGCCTTAACAGAAATTTTGATTAAGAAAATAACCAGGGCAAGGAAAAAAATATTTTTGAGTACGATTTTCATTGGTGGATCAATTTATTTTCCACTCCAATTCAACACTCAAATATAAACTATTTTTCGGAATTCAAAATTTTCTGCCTGGTTATTGAAAATCTGCGAGGTGGTTGTCTTCATAAATAATTTGCAAATTTGATGATGTGATAATTTGATAATTATTTTTCATACTAACCTTTTTCATTAACACACCGGCACATCATCAAATTATCAAATCAATATTGTTCCTTAGAGTTTGGAAAATCTTTACTCTTCACATCGTCAATATAATTTTCAACAGCTTTTTTGATGTCATCGTACAAATTCAAATACCTGCGCAAAAATTTCGGGGAAAAATCCTTATTGATTCCAAGCATATCGTGGCTCACGAGTACCTGCCCGTCCACATGCGGCCCGGCACCGATTCCGATAATGGGAATGTTCACCGTCTCAACCACTTTTTTGGCAAGAGCCGAAGGGATTTTTTCGAGCACGATGGCGAAGCACCCCGCTTCTTCGAGCAATTTGGCGTCTTTCAAAAGCTTGGCTGCTTCAGCTTCTTCGCGTGCACGAACTTCGTACGTTCCAAATTTATAAATGCTTTGCGGTGTCAGGCCAAGGTGTCCCATCACGGGAATTCCCGCTGTTAGAATTCGCTTGATCGATTCGGTCACTTCTTCACCGCCTTCGAGTTTCACTGCGTGCGCTTCGGCTTCTTTCATAATGCGGATGGAAGAATTCAGCGCTTCTTTTGAGTTTCCCTGGTAAGAACCAAAGGGAAGATCCACCACCACTAAAGCCCTGTCGATGGCGCGAATCACCGATTTTGCATGCGATATCATTTCATCCAGCGTAATGGGCAACGTGGTTTCGTGACCGTGCATCACATTGGATGCCGAGTCGCCCACCAGCAGCACATCGATCATTGCGGCATCAAAGATCTTTGCCATGCTGTAATCGTATGCCGTGAGCATGGATATCTTTTCACCTCTCATTTTCATTTCGTGCAGCACATGAGTGGTGATCTTTTTTTCCTGTTTGGATTTATTCATAACCAAAATTGAGTTTCAAAAATAGCATAAAAATTAAAGTCTTGCGCCATCTAAATAACTTTCTTCGTTCTTTTTTCTTGATAAAAAATAACCAAAAAATCAAGACTAACAGGAAACACTTGAAAATGTAAGCTGAACTCTATCCCGCGCATACCAAGCCGTCACACGAAACGATGTCTTTTATAATCGCGTGACTCGTGGTATGCTTGCAATTCCCTTCGCCATAAAGTTCGCCACATTTTCTGCCGTGTTTCCTGAATGTCGATTCCTTTGATGAAAGTAAAGGATTGGCAAACCTGCCGAACCATGCCTTACGGGGCATATAGGTTTCGTCCTTGGAATTTATCCTGAGTTTTTCGAAGGATCAAGGACAAGGGCTAAGAAAATATTTTGAGAAATGTTTATGTTGAACATACAACCGTCAAAAATTAAAATCAGCCGCAACGCAACTATTTCATGGAAGAATCGAACTTAGGAAATATATTCGCACCCGCATGAGAATTTCCTTCGCATTGGCTTTTATTTTTCCGGTCTTGTTTTTTCAATCATGCGACAACACGCTTGACATTAACGCTCCGTACAAAGAAACCCCGGTAGTTTTCGGGTTCCTTGACCCCGGTCAAACCACCCAGTATATCCGCATCACCAAAACTTTCCAGAACTCTACGAACATTACACCTCAGCAGGCAGCTCAGGATCCCAACTTATTGTATTTTGATACCTTGGTAGTGAAGTTGGTCAGGATTTATACTAATCCAATTAGGATTTCTTACGATACATTTGATTTTTATAAAACCAATGCTATACTAAAAGATCAGGGCTATTTCAGTAATGCATTAAATTTTCTCTATGCCTGTGATTATAAATTTGACACTGCATTTAAATCAAACAGCTCTTACAAACTCATTATTTATAATCCAAAAAGTGGTAACAGCTATTATGCGGTCACTTCAATTGTTGGAACAGCAGGTATCATGACAGGAAATTTTTCGTTATTCACATTGGATTTTTATTATGATTCTCCGGATTGGCTCTTTTTTCAATGGGATCCTGCACCCAATGCGTTTGTTTATTCTCCGATTATCAGGTATCATTACAAGGAGGGGCCAAAAGGACAAACACCTTCAACACCTAAAACCGTTGACCAGGTGGTCTATCCCAATATTGATCCGTATCATGCAAGTATAAACGCCCTGGCGTTCAACCAGTTTTTGATCAATAGCTTTGGCGGAATAGATACCAAAACCGGGAATGATTCTTCTGTGTTTTCACGGACTATGATCAGTATCGATTACGTGGTATTGGCTGGTAGCTCCGATCTTGCGACCGCTTCCAACTTCAGCAAACCCAACACCAGCCTGCTCCAGGTGATGCCATTGTACTCCAATATACCGGACTGCATTGGATTATTTACAAGCAGGAGTACAAGTATTAAACCGATCCCGTGGAATCCGGGCACACAAACAAAAAGCATAAAGAATCTGACCTATAGAGTTTGCGGATTCCCCCAGTAAATTACTGACAATTTGTATTAAACATGGTTTGGAAAATTATTTCAATGTCAGAGTTTCTTTAAAATTCTGCCAACATTGTGATAATATCGGTTTCAGGCCGGATGGCATTTGCATTGCTGAGTATGCAGAGTTAATAAAAAAAATTAAATCATAAGATCATGAGCAAAATAATTGGAATTGATTTGGGAACAACCAACTCGTGCGTTGCTGTTATGGAAGGTAACGAACCGGTTGTGATTGCAAACAGCGAAGGGCGCAGAACGACTCCTTCGATCGTGGCATTTATAAAAGACGGTGAACGCAAGATCGGTGACCCTGCCAAACGCCAGGCGGTAACCAATCCGGAGAATACTATTTACTCCATAAAAAGAGTTATGGGAAACACTTTCGACCAGGTCACCCAAGAAAT
>JBIOHI010000156.1:0-5375 GCA_044448845.1 Bacteroidia bacterium | reverse complement strand
TGATTACACCGATTATTAAATGATTACACAGATAAACGTTTGACCTCACAACTTTTGTTCCCGAAATTGATTTGCAAACCTGTCTTGATTTTTGAGGCTTTTAAATAAGATAAAAATTGCAAGTCAAATATCTTGGGCAAAAATCCGTTTATTGCTTTCAACTCAACTATAACTTTATTTTCAATCAGCAAATCACATCTGAACTTACCTATTTTCTTATTCCTGAATTTCACATCAAAATATTTTTCTGTTTCAAAATTAATTTTCTCTTCTTCCAATAATACTATTAAAGCATTGTGATATATTTTTTCGATAAACCCCGGACCAATTTCAGTATGAATTTTAAAGCAGAGACCTATTATTTTCTCAGTCAATAAATCTTTTTCATCGTTCTTAATCGGTGTAATCATATTTACAAATCGTGACCGCAATAAGACAGGTTAAAACTTTTATTGCAGATCGGGAAATCAGAGATCTCGTTATTTCTCACCGATAATGCAAGAGCAAGCCAATTGTGCAGTGACGGATCTTTTATTTTATAATGCAACAGTTCTCCTTTGTCATCAGTGATTGCACAATGACAAATTTCACCTCTCCATCCCTCGGTTAAAGAAAGTGTAAATGAATTTGCCTGCGGATGACCTATTGATTCACGTTTTTTATTTTCCTCCGGAATATTTTGCATCATTTTTCTGATATACCCTATTGATTGCCTGATCTCTTCATTTCGGATCTGCGTTCGTGAATATACATCTCCATGTCTTTTCACAATTGGTTGATGATTCAACAGCATATATGTACTATGCGGATGCGAAGTGCGGATGTCCCTCTTTAAAGCGGAGGCTTTGGCTGTCATGCCGACAGCGCCAATGGAAACAGCCTGTTGGTGTGTTACTACTCCTGTTTTTTCCAAACGGGCAAGTGCGCTTGAAAGGGTGTGCAATTCTTTCCATATTTCCTCGTAATCGGGTTCGTATGCATCCAATATATTCTCCAGTTGTGATGCAAGTTCCTTTGAAAAATAATAATGCGTATCGGCTGCCCTGACCAATCCTTTTGCCAGGCGATTACCGCACCAGAGTTGAAAGAAATTGATCAAGGGTGTCCGCAATCTTCCAAAAACAGCACTGCCAAGCTGGTAGGCAATATCAGTACAGATCGCACTCAGGTCACCGGTATGAATGGCGAGGCGTTCCAACTCTAACACAAGAGTGCGTGAGAATTGTAAATCTTCAGATGGTTTATGATTGCATAAGCTTTCCCAAAGATTCACAAAAGTTGTCGTATGCCCGGCCACGGAATCACCGCAAATTGATTCGGCAAGAATGGTTCGCTGCAGTAATTTTTTCTTTTCTAAAAAAAGCTGTTCAATTCCGCGGTGCTGGTACCCAAGTTGAATTTCGAGATGAAGAATCTGTTCTCCGTTACAAGCAAAACGGAAATGCCCGGGCTCAATCACCCCTGCATGTATCGGCCCAACACCAACTTCGTGTAACTCTTCACTTTTTATCTGGTAGAACGGATAATTTTCGATATGGGAATTCTTGTCTGCCCTGTCAAAAGAATACCGTACAGGTTTTAACCATGGATGATTGGTATAATTTATCCCGAAATTTTCATGGAGTTCTCTTTCAAAAATATGAAATGATAAGTGATGAGCAGTGAAAGAGGGAAGTAGCCCCTCTCCGGGTCTCCCCGAATGGGAGAGGGAAGTTTCAGAAGATGAAATGAGAATTGTGCCATTTGAATCGTTGGCAATGCAGCAAATCAATTTCAATTTATCCGGTGTCCTGAATCCAAAATAATTCACGCAATGGTTTTCTTCTTCTTTGAGGAAAGATGTATTCAGCAGCAGAAAATCCTCATAATTCAAAACCGGGATGGCTTGAACAGGAATGGTCTGATTGTTTTTTATTGCTATAAAATTGCTCATGTTATTTCGGTAAATTAGAGATCGCACCTTCTATCAAGTCAACGAGTTCAGCCGGGGGATTAAGTCCGAGATAAATTACCATGCCTAAAAAGACAAACTGGCTGATGGATTCAACCGGACTTATTTTTTCAATATTCGTTTCATCGAAACCAACCGGTTTAATGAACAACATTTTGAAAATATTTTTACCGAGGGACCAAATGATCATGGTAAGTAATATAAGAATAATGACGAGTACCCAAATATTCCCCGATTCAAATAAGGAACGGAAAATGAGAAATTCACTTACGAACATTCCTGAAGGGGGCATGGCGGTCACAATGAAAAATGCAAACAATAAAACCAGGGATCCGGTGACGTTGTATTTGAAATAGTTACCGACATCATAAATACTCTTGCTTTTATAAATGCGGTACAATTGCCCGATCTGGAAAAACATCGTAGGCTTTGCAAACGAATGCAGAACCAAATGAAGGATGGCAGCATAACGCCCGATCCCGCCCGCAGCCAGGCCAAGCACAACCAGTCCCATGTGTTCCACGCTGGAGTACGCAAGCATCCGCTTAAAATTTTTTACACGAAGCATATAAACGGTAGCAACAAAAACCGAGAGCAATCCGGTGATAAGTAAAATTTTATTGGCCCATGGAAAAATAGAAGTGGGGCTGATGATCATATAAAAACGGAAGATGCCGATAAAACCGACATTCATGAGTGCGCTGCCAAATAAGGCTCCTGCCGGTGACGGTGCCTTGTCTTTTGCGTCAATACCGGCAGTGTACATCGGAACCAATCCTGCCTTGGAAGTGAATCCCGTGAAGATAAAAAGGAACGCCAGCTTGAGCCAAAAAACATTCATCCCACTTGCTTTTGCAAATAATTCCCTGTAAAAAAGATCGGTGCCACCCGATTGTTGAACTGCTACGGAGAGAAACAAAATTCCAATGAACACCAGCGTGATGCTGATGGAGCAAACAAAAATGTATTTCCACGTTCCCTCAAGTGTGCGTGTGGTTCGCCTGTGGTAAATCAATGCGGATGCACTCAACGTTGTAAGTTCAACAAATATCCACGTGATGGCAATGTGATTGGATAAATAAGCTGCGCTGAGAGCGGTAAGCAACACCACCATTGCAGCGAAGTAAATTCCAAGCTGGTAAGGTGGCATATTCGGGTTCTTATTGAAATAAATATAGCTGTGATAAAAGGTCGGAATGCATAAGATGCTTAAAATAATAAGAAAGAGTACTGCAAGCGGATCCGGTGTAAAATAGGTAAGTTCGATACTGTTTAAATGGTTGTACTCGTAAACAGTAAACACACATTGAAAGACCGTGAAGACAAGAATGAGCAAATAATTTATCATTTTGTTCGTGTTGAAGAACAAAAGAATACTGATTAGGATAGATGCGAAAAGATAATACCCGATCATAGTTGTTGATTTATGATTAAGGAATTAGGATTTACAGATTGAGGATTTTTCATGACATTTTTTTAATCTCTTAGATTGGTTAATTGTTCAACATCCTGGTCCTTTAACGCTTCACCGATTTTGTTTGCAAAGATTCCAAGAACAAACACGCTGGCAAAAATGTCGAGAAGGATTCCTATATTCACCAACATGGGCATTTCATTTCCGACCGCTAATGACAGCACAAAAACCCCGTTCTCAATCACCAGAAACCCCATCACATGCGTGATGATCTTTCTGCGTGAAACGATAATATACAAACCCGTAAATAATGCCGACAAAGCCACTACAAAAAATATTTTCCTCAGGTGGGGGTCATTGATGGCATTGGAAAGAAGAAATGAACCAAGAATGATAATGGTGATGAGAACTATCGAAACAAAATCCGGGAGGAACGGCTCGGTGTCGCGGGTAATATTATTTCGCTCAATCACACGGTTAAGTAAATATGGAATGGCAATTGTTTTGAAGACAATTGTTTCAAGCAGGACCAAAACCAGGTTCATCCAGTTGATCTCGATCAGTTCAATAAATGCAACACCAAAAAGCAAAATTCCCTGGAAGGCGAGTGTTGCGATGTAACTGCTCAGACGGTTTACCACACTCAGGTAAATCAGGCTGATGGTGAACGTTATTAAAAGAATATTTGTCATTACAATTTTCTTTTTTTGTTAAGAGATTTTTCCAAGAAGCAGCAATACCCCGAGAAAGATTAAAACTGAAATGGATGTAAGCATGAAAATATACTGCGGATTATGATTCATCCGGAACCTCGCCATAAATGATTCGATCGTACCGACAACAATTGCAAAGAGCATTTGAGTAAGAAAAAAAACAAGAATGGAAAGGAATATTCCATACCCGAGTATGTGTAAAAAATTTGCGATCAATGCACCGTACATGGCAAATTTCAGATTTGAAGTATAGAGGATCAGTCCAAGGTCGAAACCGCTGTTATCAAGTATCATCACTTCATGGATCATGGTGAGTTCAAGATGGGTTTTAGGATCATCAACCGGCATGCGGCTGTTTTCAACCAAAGCGATAACCACCAAAACCAATGTTGCCAAAACACCAACGGCATAAGCGATATAAGTCTTAAAATGCAGGGCACTGAAAATTTCATAAAAAGAAGTATGGCCTGAAAGCAATGCGAAAGAACCCATAAGAATAAAAAAAGCCGGTTCAACCAATAAGGAATATAATGCTTCACGGCTGGCCCCCATTCCTTCAAAACTGCTGCCTGTGTCCAATGCGGAAATAATGATGAAAAATTTCCCAAGTGCAAGTACATAGGCAAAAAATATAAAATCGCCATTGAAAGAAATGATGCCCGGCTGGTTTCCGAAAGGAATCAATAAAATTGACATGAGCACCGAAGAAAAATAAATACTTGGAGCAATTTGGAAAATGAAACTGCTGGTTTTGCTATAAACAGCGCCTTTGCGGAACAACCGCCAAACATCTTTCATTGGCTGAAAAATTCCCGGTCCTTTTCTTCCGGAGAAAATACTTTTGGTGCGGATAACGATTCCGGTAAAGAAAAAGCTGGAGATAATTATTAGTAGGAGACTTAGTAATATCATTTAAGATTAAGGATTTTTAGATTTAGGATTAAGGATTTGATATTTGCATGCATCATAATGAACTTTAATATTATAATATTTAAATTTGTCTTTATCACAATGTATTTAATATTTTGATTTGATTGTTCGGATTGCAGCAGAAAAAATTGAAACTAATTCATCAGCTTCTTTCATTAAAAAGGTAATTTCTTTTTTGTCACACTTAAGTTCAAGATCATTTATAAATTCCAGCCAGAATAAACTTTCATCGGCTTCCTCATCAACAATTTTTAATTTATTTAAAAAATCAGTATTCGACTTACCCCGGCAAACGGCTCTGTAATTCGCTGCAACCGAAGATGACGATTTGAATAACTGGTATGAAATAACATCCACTGCTTTATTC
>JBIOHI010000155.1:0-5431 GCA_044448845.1 Bacteroidia bacterium | reverse complement strand
CTGTTACAAATGCAAATGGGTGCACTCAAACTCAGCCTGTAACAATCGCAGCAGGCACAGCTCCTTCGGCAATAATTACTGCAACAACAGGTTTGTGTAACGGCAGCAATAATGGCTCAGCAATAGTTTCCGGATCGGGAGGAACTTTTACACCAAATGCGGGAACTGTAAATTATTCCGGAGCGGCACAAAATATCGGGGTGTTTTCTTATAACAATCTTACTCTTTCGGGTTCAGGTTTGAAAACAGTTGGTGCTTCTACAGTTAACGGAATTCTTTCGATGGAAGGCACGGCTTCGGCTTCGGCTGCTCCCACATACGGTGCTTCCGCCACGCTTCAATATAATACCACAACTTCAGCCACAGCGGGACCTGAATGGATAACTCCATTCATCGCATCAGGCGGAATCAAAAATATTAATTCAGGAACGATTACCATTCCCGGAAGTGTTACGGTTAGTGCACCGGTAAATTTAACAGGAGGAAAAATTGCCATCGGGGCAAACACTTTAACCATCAACGGAAGCTTTTCGGGTTCGGCCGCCAACAGTTTGCAAGGCAACGGAGCAACTTCATCTTTATCTTTTGGAACAAGTGCAACCGGCAGCACCATTTATTTTGATCAGACCACTTCCGGTACAACTAATAATTTTGTGAACCTAACCTATAACTGCAACGGTCAAACCATTACTTTGGGAAATGCTTTACAAGTAACCCGAACTGTGACACCAACTGCCGGCACACTTGCATCAGGAGGCAATCTGACCCTGATTTCAAACTCCTCCGGAGACGCACGAGTTGCACAAGGTTTGGGAAGTTACCTGACGGGAACCGTCATCGTGCAACGCTACATTCCTTCTTCCATGAGGCGCTACCGGTTTCTGAGTTCCCCGGTAAGCGGAACCAATCTCGAGGATTGGAAAAGTGAAATGTTCATTACCGGAAATAATTTGCCATCATCTAATCAGAGTGCAACGGTTGGGCAGAAAAACTGGGGATTTGATGCCACGCAAACCAATAATCCTACGGTGTATTATTATGATGAGACCATTGCAGGATCGTCAGCCAATGGTTGGGTCGATCCAAAAAGCAGCGGATCGGATCTCACGGGAATCAGTTTGGTAGTCACCCGCGGATATCGTGTATTTGCTCGTGGCGACCGAAGTTCAAATAATCGCTTAAGCGGCACCGATAATTCTCAAAATGCTGTAACGCTTGATCTCAGAAGCACAATAAATTCAGGAAGTATCAGTGTTCCTTCTTCTGTTCTTTCATTTACATCCACATCGGGTGGAGCGGCAAACGATGGTTGGTGCCTCGTTGGAAATCCGTATCCCTGCCAGTTCGATTGGAATGCTTTTCATGATGCAGGAAGAGGCGCAGGACCTAATTATTCAGGAACAAATTACGCCAACATCAATCCTACTGCATACCTTTACAATGGAGCAACCGGTTCCTATGACAGTTACAACGCACTAAGTAACACGGCCACAGGTACAGGTTTTACGAATGGCATCGTTCCATCAGGAGGATCGTTTTATATTCAAACATCTGCAGCATCTCCATCGATGACCTTCACGGAAACTTATAAATCGGCAACTACGGCAGGAAATTTATTCAAAACATCCTCCGGGAATAATTTGAGTATTTCACTGATTTTCGATTCGGTGACAATGGACAACGCGGTTATCAAATACCTCGATGGTTCCACTCCGCTGAAAGATGATTACGATATTACGAAGTGGTACAATTCGGAGATCAATATTTCATCTTATGGGACCGACAGCGTACAACTGGCGGCCAACGTGCGCCCGGTTGCCAAAGGTTCCGAAACTATTCCATTGCAGGTGCTCGTAAAAAATGACGGAAATTATAAAATGAAATTCTCGGGTGTGGATCAATTCAGAGGCAGCAAAATTTATTTGCTCGATAAATTTCTAAACTTGACGCAACCTGTAGCAGAAAGTTTCGAATATACATTTACCATAACCACGAAAGATCCTTCCACGGAAGGGTTGTCGCGGTTTGCCATAGTGATAGGTGATACGGTGATCTCTGCCGGTGTCCGGGAAGTGGCTGCAAATCACAATCCTGTTTCATCAAATACAAATTCTCCGTTTCGCATTTATCCGAACCCGGTTTCCGAAGTTTTGATCATCCGTTCGGATGCGAAATCTTTCCAACAGGCAGAGATCAGCATCGTTGATATGCTTGGCAAAAAAATCAGTGATCGCAAAAAATGTTCATTTGATTCGAATGGTGATTTACTATTTCCTGTTTCCGATCTTCCAAACGGAATTTATTTCGTTACGCTTAAAACCGAAAGTGGCGAAACGGTTTTGCGGTTCGTGAAATAATTTTTTTCTTCCCGATCGCATTGAGCGTATTCAAAAAAATGTAAATTGTGCGCTCAATTTATGCAATTTCAAAACACCTTAGCGTTCGCGCAGCAACTCGACCGGGAAGATAAACTTCATTCTTTCCGTGACAGGTTTCATCAATTACAGCATAACGGGAAGCCGGTGATCTATTTGTGCGGGAACTCGCTCGGGCTTCAACCGAAGAATGTAAAAACCGCAATTGACCAGGAGTTGAAGGATTGGGCTGAACTCGCTGTGGAAGCGCATTTCAAGGGAAAAAATCCGTGGATGTATTACCATCATTTCCTGGATGAGAAGGCAGCAAAAGTGGTCGGAGCAAAACCATCTGAAGTAGTGGTGATGAATAACCTTACCGCAAACCTGCATTTGATGATGGTGAGTTTTTATCGTCCGACAAAAACACGATATAAAATTTTGATGGAAGTTTCTGCATTTCCTTCCGACCAATACGCTATGGAATCGCAGGCACGTTTTCATAATTTGGATCCGGATGATGTCATCATCGAACTGAAACCGCGCGAAGAAGAATTCACTATTCGCACCGAAGATATTATTGCGAAAATTTCAGAACATAAAGATGATCTTGCCATTGTGATGATGGGTGGAGTGAATTATTACACCGGGCAGGCTTTCGATATGCAGGCAATCACCAAAGCAGCTCATGAAGCAGGAGCCGTTGCAGGATTTGACCTTGCTCACGGTGCCGGAAATTTATTGTTGCAATTGCACGACTGGGATGTGGATTTTGCAGTTTGGTGCACGTATAAATATTTGAATTCGGGACCGGGCGGAACATCAGGAGTTTTTGTAAATGAACGCCACGGCAAAAATAAAGAGTTGATACGCTTTGCCGGTTGGTGGGGATACGATGAGAAAGAACGTTTTAAAATGAAAAAAGGATTTGTTCCGATGGAAGGTGCTGCCGGCTGGCAATTGAGCAATGCACAAATTTTTCCAATGGCAATTCATAAAGCTTCACTTGAAATTTTTGATGAAGCCGGAATGGAAAACCTTAGAACGAAAAGTGAGTTGCTCACCGGTTACCTCGAGTTTATTCTAAAAAAGTTCAATGATCATTTACAAATTATTACGCCAAGGGATATTTCGGAACGCGGTTGCCAGTTATCCATCCGTGTGAATGAAAACGGAAAAAAGCTTTTTGATTTTTTGGTGGAGAACAATGTTCTACCCGACTGGCGTGAACCAGACGTGATGAGAATGTCACCGGTGCCGTTGTATAATTCGTTTGAGGAAGTTTACAGGGTTGGTGAAATTTTAAAAGAGTATTTTAAAAAATAAGATCATGTCAGAAAAAATATCAATCATCGGTGGAGGGCTTTCAGGAAGTTTGCTTGCAATTTTTCTTGCCAAGCGCGGATTTGAAATTGATCTTTTCGAGCGCAGGCCGGATATGAGGAAGAACAGGATATCAGCCGGAAAGTCCATCAACCTGGCGTTGTCAACACGCGGATTGCATGCACTCGAGAGGGTTGGACTCGATCAGGAAATTTTGAAAGATGCCATTCCGATGTACGGTAGAATGATCCACAGCATTAACCGGGAGTTAACCTTTCAACCTTATGGTAAAGAAGGGCAGGCCATCAATTCTGTTTCGCGCGGAAGATTGAACATTCGTTTGCTCGAACTTGCTGAAGAGTATAAAAATATTACCCTGCATTTCAATTCAAGATGCACTTCCGTAGAAATTGAAAATTCAGTTGCTCATTTCGAAATGGAAGATGGCTCGAAGAAAAGTTTTCATTCAGACCGGATCATCGGGACAGACGGGGCATTCGCTGCCACTCGCGGAAGTTTACAATTCACAGATCGCTTTAATTATTCGCAAAGTTATTTGCATGTCGGTTATAAAGAATTGGCGATACCTGCCGGTGCGGATGGAAAATTTTTGATGGAAAAAAATGCGCTGCATATCTGGTCACGCGGTGAATTCATGATGATCGCGTTGCCCAATCCTGCAGGCGATTACACGTGCACGTTGTTTCTGCCGTTCGAAGGAAAACCCAGTTTTGAAAATTTAAAATCAAAAAAAGGTGTGATGAAATTTTTCGAAGAGCAATTTCCGGATGCAGTACCAATGATGCCAACTTTGGTGGATGACTTTTTCGCGAATCCAACTTCATCATTGGTGACGGTTCGCTGTTTTCCATGGGTGATAAAAGATAAACTTGCCTTGATGGGTGATGCGGCTCACGCGGTGGTTCCGTTTTACGGACAAGGAATGAACTGTTCTTTTGAAGATGCGGTGGTGATGGATGATTGTATTGAAAAATTCGGAACCGACTGGAATAAAATATTTGATGCTTACCAGGAAGAGCGCAAACCCAATGCTGATGCTATTTCCGAAATGGCAATTCAAAATTACGATGAGATGGCAAACAAAACTTCCGACAAACATTTCCTTCATAAAAAACATATTGAACACGAATTGACTTTGCAATATCCTGATAAATTCAGATCGCAATACGAACTTGTGACTTTCAGTTTAAGTTCTTACAGATTGGCACAGGAGCAGGGAAAAAAGAATGATCTTTTGCTTGAAAAAATTATTGCCGATAAAGTGGAGGAAAAAATTTATGATGCCGAATATATGAATAGCTTGTGGCAAATTATTGAATAAAAAAGCTAAAAGATATTTGTTCTGTTTTATTATTTTGTCAATGTGAATTATATATTCCTCAAAAAGTTTCTCTGATTTTAATTAGATTAATCAATTTTTTTGATTTTATTTCGTAAGACCAATTTTTGGTACGAATAAATCAATCCTTAAGAGTCGCCAGTTTTCATAGATAAAGGGGATTCATTTGAGTGAAGTTTACATGGTTTGTTCGAATACTATTCATTCGAAAAATTAAATTTTATCAATATGAAAAAGCTGATTTTATTAATCGCAATTGTACAATTATTTGTATTCAAATTTCAGGCGCAGAATATTAATGATTACGCTTTCACCACTGGAACAAACGCGTCTTTATTAAGATCGCACTGGAGTGCTGTGAACGATATTGACATGAGCACGAACACTACTATTT
>JBIOHI010000154.1:0-5438 GCA_044448845.1 Bacteroidia bacterium | reverse complement strand
GTTATAAAAAATAAACATATAGGTGCACCATACGCCACCGAACAATACACAGATCACAATGATCAGTGATGGTGGAGCATACGGTTCCCACAAAGCTCTTGGAAAAGGATTTTTTTCGGGAGCAATGGTGGTTCCCCATTTTACATTCGAGTTGGCTTCAACGGTTCCGAATAGTTCGTTATCTTCGATTCTTGCCACAACGGTTATATCACCGGTCATTCCACCCGGAATTTCTTTCGGGTAATTAAACACTGCTATTCCGTCTGCATCGGTGTTCAAACTATTGTCTTCGGCAGCGGGCATGATCCCGAATAAACGCTGAATATAAAATTTTATGGGTACGTCTTTTACCGGTTTTTCTTTTCCGTCACTTCCGATCATGGTAACCTTTGCGGTAACAGTTTTGTTGGTATCTGAAGGATTCAGTTTAATGGAAATGCCGGCTTCTTTGAACCGGATCTCTTCATCCGAATTAGCATATAGTTCATCATTCTCGATCTTGGCGATGAGGTAATGCGACATTCCTGTGTCCATCGGCAAGTTGGCGGGTAATTTTATTTCTCCTTTTCCTTCTTCATCAGTCACACATTTCCCTGCATTTATTTGCCCGTCTTTATTCTGAGCATATAGATTCACGTGTGCACTTTCTGCCGGTCCTCTTCTTCCTTCTTTATTTTTAGCAGATACTTTTACCGAAATGTATTTTGTATTGTTTGCTTTTTTCTTGAAAGCAACCTGGATGGACGAACTCATTTTTTCTTTGACATCAGAGGCGTTCTGAGCGAGTGAAAAACTGTGACCAAGAACAATCAGTGCGACTGCGAAGGTTATTTTTATGAAATTTATTTTGTGTGTTTTCGTTTTCCTTTTTCTATTATTAATTTACACTCATTTCAGATTTCATTTTCCTTTCAGCTTCTCTTTTCTTCCTAATATCTAAGGCTGCCTGCCGGTCGTGGTCAATTTCAACACCTTCTTCCACTTCCCACACAGCCATCATCGGGAACAGTTTTGAGAACAAGGTGATCACCAGGAAAATTCCTGATAAGCATCCCATCGTAACCGACCATTCCACCCAGTTTGGAAAATACGATGACCAATCAGCTGGTACTTCCTGAATAGGCATGTAAGGGTGCAGTAATGTTGGAACCACAATGATGTATCGTTTTATCCAGGCACCAATAACGATGACTATGCACGTGATGGATAAAGGCAAAACCTGTCTTCCTTTGGGAATGGACATAATAATAATGGGTAACAGCACTGTTCCGAATTGAAGGGTCCAGAACACACCGGAATAACTTCCGAAGAACAGATCTTTTAATAAAACTCCTTCGTGAGTTGCCATCTTGTAAGCCGGTATCCAATATTCATTTAAATTTAGATAGGCATAGATAAGGGTCAAAGCGAGAACAATTCTTCCCATCAGATCAAAGTGGCGGGGAGTGATATATTTTTCGAGGTGATATAATTTGCGAAAAGCCGACATCCCTAAGATCACACCTGCTGAACCAGAATAAAGAGCGCCGGCAACAAAGTAAGGCCCGAACACGGTGCTATCCCAACCTGGGCGAAGTGTCATGGCGAATATGTAACTAACCACCGTATGAACCGAAACCGCTACCGGTATGATAACAATGGTCATGATGGTCATTACTTTTTCAAGCATGTGCCATTGATTTTTAGTTCCTGTCCACCCGATAGCCATGAGGGTATAAAGCCATTTTCTAAATTTTTTAAACCTGGTATCAACAATAATCAGACGGTCGCGGCAAAGAGCCATATCAGGTATCATTGGTAAATAAAGAAACACCGTACTCCCGACAAAATAGGTGCAGATCGAGATCACATCCCACAACAAAGGTGACTGAACCCGTCCGAATATCACGAGATTTAAAACTCGGTCGGGACGACCAAGGTCGATGATCGGCATGATACCGCCAAAAAGCAGCGATACAAAAGTGAGGAGTTCGGCTGAACGAGTAATCGGTCTTCTCCACTCCTGCTTGGTGATCCTCAAAATAGCCGAAACCAGTGTTCCGGAGTGACTGATCCCGATGAAGAATACGAATGTAGAAATATATAATCCCCACGAAACATAATTGCGCATGGCGGTTACTCCTAATCCATGCCTGAGCTGATGAATAAATGCGAATAAACCCCATGCTGCCACCGTGATCAGTAATCCCAGCCAGATTTTGGTGCTTGTTCCCCATTTATGTGTTGGCCGAAGGCAATCTTCCCTTACCTGTTCCAATTCATAACTGATATTGTTATTTCCGTTTTCCATTTTCTGTTTTTTTCTTTTTACATTTACATATTACATCATCATATTTCCCATTTCCATTTCTTTGTGTTTATGGTCTTTCTTTTCATTCATTTCTGGTTTCGGGTATTTCCTGTTTTTGGGAGGGAGGTAGTAAACCCTGGGTTCTGTTCCGAGATCTTCCAATAACCTATATCCGGCATTGTCCTCCAGCAGTTGAGAAAGTTTAAGTGTTACACCCGAAGAATTCGTTACTGCATCTTCATTCTGATCACCGAAATAGATCACATTCATCGGGCAACCGGTAACGCAGGAAGGCATTTTTCCCTGGCGGATCATATCCGGACAGAAGTCACATTTTTCAACAGTTCCCATCCTTCTGGGGAATCCTTGTTCGGGTGAATATTTTTTTTCCGACATTTCTGCTGTAAGCGGGATATGTGACCAATTGAAGAAGCGCGTTGAATAAGGACATGCAGCCATGCACATACGGCAACCGATGCAGCGCTCATTATCGATCAGCACAATACCGTCTTGGCGTTTGAAAGTGGCATTCACCGGGCAAACTTTTGTACAGGGAGGATTATCACAATGAAAACATGGCTTTGGTAAAAAATACGGAGCCGTTGTTTCAGAGTCTTTCATCTTGAACACTTTGATCCATTCCCTGTCTGGTTCTGTGTAGTGCATTCCCTGGCAGGCATCGGTACATTTTTTACATCCATCGCATTTTGCCAGGTCGAATACCATCACGAATTTTTTTCCTTCAATACCTTTTCTTGCTTCTTCATTGCTCACAGGTGCTGCACAACATTCTTTTAAATTCTTTGAATGTGTTTTGTACATTTTACCGTCCGATGAAATAACGGTTTTGTCCATACCCTCTTCCTTTGAAAGAACCTTTTCAAGCCCAATAACTCCGGCTGCCAAGGTTCCACCTGCAAGTAAACTTTTCTTCAAAAAATTCCTTCGGTTCTCATTATTTACATCTTTTTCTTTTGTCATTTTATTACGCTTTGCTTTTTTTCGGGTTAATTATTTTTGTTGGTTTCTCATTGATTTCGTCACTACCGTTTTGAAGCTTTCCTATTTGAATTCAAAAGTACCGGGATGGGCGGGGCGCGACAATACCAAGAAACCTGTAATTAATATACCTGTTTCGTGGTAATTTTTTCTACCAGAAACTACGTAGAAATTAGAGGAAAAACCCGTGTATTAAAAAAAGAATGGGGTAAGGAAGGATGTTAATGTACATTGATTATGCCTTCGTGAACGGCATATTTTATTAGGGCAATGGTGGATTCGAGGTTGAGTTTTTGCATCATGTTCTTTCGGTGGGTCTCCACTGTTCTTACACTGATAAAAAGTTTTTCGGCAATCTCGCTGTTCGAGTGCTCTTCGGCAATTAATTTCAGGATTTGTTTCTCGCGAAAAGTGAGGTAGGTGTTTTTTTCATTCTGATTTTCTTTCGCGGATTTCTCTTTTTTATTAAAATAATCTTTTAACAAAACATTTGACAATCCGCGGCAATAATAATTTTCCCCGATGCCCACCGAACGGATGGCTAATTCAAATTCATTTTTGCCGGCATTCTTGTACAAACAACCGGTTGCTCCCGATTTAAAAATTTGTTCGATATATTCTTCTTCGGAATGAATAGTAAGTATCAGTGTTTTTACATTCGGAAATTCTTTTTTTACGATTTGTATGGCTTCGATTCCCGACATTTCGGGCATGGAAATGTCGGTGATGAAAATATCCGGAGATAGCTTTTTAATTTTTTCGATAGCCTCTTTGCCATTCTCCGCCTCTCCGATGAATTCAAAACCCTCCACGTCTTTGAGCATGGTTTTAATACCTTCTCTTACTATTGAGTGATCATCAGCAATCAGAATTTTAAATTTTTTCATTTTCCATTCAATTAGGTTATCGGAATTTCCACCATGATTTCCGTGCCTTGTTCAGGAGAAGAGTTGATTGAAACATTTCCTTTAAACGCTTTGGTTCTTTCCTCAATATTAACAAGGCCCAGTCCTTTTATAGAAGGCTGGTTCGTTGTATCGAAACCTTTTCCATCATCTTCAATGATCAACACGATAGAAGCCGGGTGGCGAATCAATTGAATCCAAACATTACTCGCTTTTGCATATTTGATAACGTTATTGAGTGCTTCCTGTGTGATTCGGTATAAGGTCAACTCAAGTTTCTCCCCCAGCCTTTCTTTCAATTCATACACCTGCAATATCGCATTTATATTGAAATGGGTTTTAAATTGTTCGCAAAGTGAATTCAATGCAGGTATTAATCCGAATTCTTTTAACAATGGCGGTATGATACTGTAGGCGATGTTTCTTGTTTCGTCAATCGACTCATCGATCAATGCTCTGATCTCATTCAGATTTTTTTCGGATTCCTGTTCTCGGTTTGAGTAAATTTCACTTTTGATCTTATACGAAATGGTGGTAAGCGTTTGAACCAATCCATCGTGCAGGTCGGTAGCGATCCTTTGCCTTTCTTTTTCCTGTGCATCAATAATGGCGGCAAACTGCGTGTCGTTAATCTGTTCAATTTCTTTTTCCTTGTTGGCCAAACGGGTAAGGTTCTGGTCAATCTGTTTGGTCATGGGATTAAAAATAAACAACCCGATCAAAAGATATAAAAGAAGCGTGAAGAGTAAAAGATAAGTGCGGTTGAAATAAATGCTGTTGATCTCTTCTTCATTTTCTTTTTGATATTGATTGACGATGAGATTCAGATCATTTAGAAGGGTTGCTGAGTTTGATACAATATATTTCAAATGCGGATTTTCATAAGATAATTCCCGGTCTTCACCATCCGATAGAAGATACGCTTCCTCTATGAATTGATGAACTTTTTTATTCAGAAAAACCGGTGGGCCGTAATAAACCGAATCAATTGTTGGGGAGTGATAAAATTGAAGAATGGCAGACTTATCGTTTTCCAAAAAATCGTGATTTGCCTTCATTTCATTAATGGTTATAATCAGCCTCTCTCTTACTTTTTCATGTTCGGGTGAGTTTTTTGTGCTGACAAGCTGAATAGCCAGAAAAGAAATAGTTTGAGACAGAAATCGTTGTTTTCCACTTTCATTTATCATAAATCCATCGGTGTCAGTGGTTCGAATCGAATATAAAAAAGAAATGTATGAAAT
>JBIOHI010000153.1:0-5512 GCA_044448845.1 Bacteroidia bacterium | reverse complement strand
TGCAAGTGCCTTTAATCTTACTACAGCCGGAACAAATCCAGGCAGAATTGATGCTGCGGACATAGATAATGATGGGAAGATTGATCTGGTTGTTCCCAACTCAGCAGCTGTTAATTCGTTTTCTGTATTTAGAAATATTTCAAGTCCGGGAAGTTTGACCTCCTCTTCTTTTGCTACAAGATTAGATTTCTCTACCGGCTCAGGTAATAATGGACAATGCGCAAAAATTGCTGATTTGGACGGGGATGGGTTAAAAGATGTGATCATTGGTTTGGCAACAAATTCTTTTCAAGTTTACAGAAATACGACAACATCATCCGGAATTTCATTTGCTTCCCCTGTCACATTCAGCGCAGGTACATTGGTTGCAATGATAACAATTGATGATTTTGATGGGGATGGGAAATTGGATCTTGCAACCGGAAACTTTAGCGGGAACTCAGTTACTGTTCTCAGGAATACCAGTACGGGTACCGGTAGTATTAATTTCTCGAGCACTGTTGTCACATTTTCCGGTGCATCTTCCGGTGTGGTTTCAGGAATCGCTTCAGGTGATTTAGATATAGATGGTAAACCTGATATTGTTTTTTCTAATTATTATAACACCTCACTTTATATTTACCGAAATACCTGCACAACAGGAACTCTCTCTTTCACGTATATTGGTTCTCTGACCACAAGTTCATATCCTAATGCGATAGCTTTTTCTGATATAGATGGTGATACAAAACCTGATATCATTTGTGCAACTTACTTTGGTAATAATGTTAATATTTTCAGGAACACCTCAGTGGTCTCGATCATGAGTTTCAGTTCCGCGGTTAGTTTTTCTACAGGTACCGGATCGGCCCCATTAAGTGTAACTGCGGTCGATTTAAATGGAGATTTTAAACCAGATATTGCTACTGCTAACAGTTCCGATAGTTGTATTACTGTTTTTAAGAACACGGCATCTGTGGGTACTTTTACCAGTTCTTCATTAACATCAGGGGTAAATTTTACAACTGGCAGCGGACCTATTCATGTGGTGGCAAAAGACTTTGATCTGGATGGCAGAATTGATTTTGCCACTGCCAACAATACCGGGGGGGCAATCTCAATTTTCCGAAATTTGATTGTAGCGATTCCCCCCGCCACTGCAGGAAGCACGATTAATTTCATGAATGTGAATAACAACAGCATGACCGTGGCTTTCTCCAAAGGTGACGGGGCAAGAAGAATAGTTTTATGCAAAGCATCTTCATCCGTTAATTCTGCCCCGACCAGCGGAACAATTTATAATCCCAATTCAACTTTCGGTAGCGGTTCGCAAATTGGTACCGGCAACTACGTTGTTTACAGTGATACCGGAAGCAGTTTTTCGCTAACCGGATTATCACCAAACACCACCTATTATTTTGCGGTTTACGAATACAATGGAATAAACGGATTCGCGAGTTTCCTCACTTCTTCCTTTTTGGCCGGCAGCCAGTCCACTTTGAACATCACTTACTATTATGCCAAATCCACCGGGTACCTCAATTCACTTAGTACCTGGGGGGTTAACACAGACGGGACAGGAACAGCCCCCGGCAGTTTCAGCTACGCCAATTCTTATTATTTTGTCAGAAATAATTCTTCACCAACTATCAATGGTAACCTCACTATTACCGGGGGAAATACCGCATTGATAATTGGTGACGGTGTGAACACGTACAATTTAAATATTCCCGGAACCTATTCAATAACCACCGATACACTTTTGCTGAAGAAATTTTCGGCCATCACCATCAGCGGTTCGATCAGCGGGATCAATAATTACTTCGAAGATTCCACCACGGCTCAGTATCTCAGCACATCAGCACAAAATATTTTGACGGGAAGTTACTGGAATCTCATTGCGGGTTCATCAGTGAAAATGCTGAACAACGGAAATGTAGTGGCAAGAAATTCTTTCACGATGATGTCATCGGTTAATTTGAACAGTTATGCTTTGATGATCGGAACCTCGACAACCCAGCTTGGAACTTTGAATTACGTGGCCGGAACTATTTACGGAGGAATCCTGTGGAGATGGTTTGCACAATCCACCAACACGGGCAGCACAGGCCTGTTCCCGATAGGAACTTCAGCAAATTACCGCCCGGTGCAGATCAATTATACCACGGCACCATCGAGCGGAGGTGCACTGGCAGCAAGTTTTGTGAGTACGGCTCCCAATCAAAATGGGTTGCCGGTTTATGATACTTACACCACACCGATAATTGGTGTAAATAAAGTTGGCACGAACGGAACCTGGGTTCTGACTCCATCCGGCTTGAGCGGTGGACAATTTACAACCACGTTGACCGCTGCAGCATTCTGGGGAATTTCAAGTACGAATTATGCCGACCTGAGGATAATGCGAAGAACCAACAGCAGCGGAGCATGGACATGTACAGGAACGGCAGTACCTGCAACAGGCAGTGCAACCAACCCGGTACTGAGTCGCACGGGAATGAATTTATTTGGGGAATTTGGTGTGGGAGGCGATTCCACATCGAATGCTTTGCCGGTGAAATTGATCATTCTAACTGTTCAGGAAACTAATCACAATGCAATACTCACCTGGCAAACCGCGAGCGAGATCAACAGCGATCATTTTGAAATTGAAAAGTCATTAGACCTGCCTACCGGTCAGGCAGGCAATAGTCATTGGTCATTTATCGGAAAATTAGATGCAGCCGGAAATTCTAATGAAACGAGAAATTACCTTTTTAAGGATGATATAACAACAAACAACAAACAACAAACAACAAACCTTTACTACCGTTTAAAGCAAATTGACAAAGACGGCTCTGTTACCAACTCCAACATTGTTGCGCTTGATCTAAAAAAATTAAGCAATTCGGTAATATTGTTTCCTCTACCTCTGAAAAATGTATTGACCGTTGTTTCTCAAAACAATGAAGTGGTTCACCAGATCACCATTTACGACCTGAGCGGAAAACAACTGATCACCGGGGATTCGAACGAACTGGATGTTTCGGGGCTTGCCCAGGGCATGTACATTGCTAAAATAGAAACCGACCGTCAGACTTACTACCAGAAGATCACGAAATAGTTAAATTTATTACCGGTTTTTAAGGGCTATCCCTTAAGCCCCGCTGTTGTTTTTCCTGAAACTTCCGTTCGGAATTATTTTTTCGTTATTCCCAAATATTACAGAAAAAAAACATTAACATCGCAATTCGTCATGTCTAATTATTTGAATATTAACTAACATTGCATCTCGGATAGTAATAAAAGGATAAAAATGAAAAAATATATTGTCTTTTTTGTTTCCATACTCTTGTTCAATTTTGTGTTGAAAGCGCAAATATCAAGCACCTCGTTTGCTGCCAATGTTGATTTCCTGACCTGGACCGGAACCGGAACACCCTCTCCAGCAAGGCTTGCCGCTGCCGACCTTAATGCTGACGGAAAAATTGATGTGGCTGTTCCGAACAGCGGCAATGGCACGGTTGCTATTTTTCGCAACGCAAGCGGTTCTACCGGTTGGTACACTTCAAGTTTTGTAACTCAATCCACCATCACCGCTTATACCAACATCCAGAGTGTCGTTCTTGCCGACCTGGATGGTGACGGCAAACCGGACATGGTCACTTCGCACGGTAACCTTGCCGGAGCAGGCGGAGCAAGCAACAGCATTTACGTTTACCAAAATGGTTCGAGCACAGGTGGCTCGATCGCTTTTTATACCGCGGTAACTTTTACAGGTACCGGCATCGGCCCAAATCCAGCTTCGATCGCGGCAGGAGATATTGACGGAGACGGCAAGATCGATCTTGTAATAGCTAATTACGGAAACGGAATAACTAATAACGGTTCCTTGTGTGTTTTGCGCAACACCAGCACCGGTGCCGGAGTTTTTACGTTCGTAGCTTCAACACCAACTACCACCAATATTAACACACCTTACAATGTAAAACTTGCAGACTTCGATGGAGACGGGAAATTAGATATTGTGATGTCGTGTAACATTGCTGCAGGTTATATTTCTGTTTATAAAAACAACAGCACCACCGGAAGCATTACACTGAATGCAGTTAACACTTTCACCGCAGGCACCAATCCCGAATACCTTGCTGTTGGCGATATTGACGGGGACGGAAAGCCGGATGTAGCAGTAACAAATTACGGAAGCGCCAACGTTTCTGTTTTTAGAAATACTTCTACATCTTCAGGAATTAATTTTGCAACTGCAGTGAATTTTTCAGTTGGAACCAATCCTGCCGGTTGCATGCTAACCGATTTTGACGGAGATGGAAAACTTGATGGAGTGGTATTGAACAGGACTTCCGGCACCATGATGCTTTTCAGAAATACGGCTACATCCGGAACTATCAGTTCTTCCTCCTTTGCATCCGCGGTTTCCTTTTCAACCAACAACAGCCCGACCTGCATTGCCACAGCCGACCTGGATGGTGACACCAGACAAGATATCATTATAACCAACCAGGGAGCAGCAAATATTTCGGTGTTTCGCAACCAGATCATCGCTGCCAAACCCACCATCGCTTCAAGCAGTTTAAGTTTCAGCGGGCTTACTTCTTCTTCTGTTACACTAAACTGGACCAAGGGTAACGGTGCAAAGAGAATTATTTTGGCGCATGCCGGCAGTGCCGTAAGTTCAAATCCGGGAGACAGCTTTTCGTATTCGGCTAATCCGGTATTTGGCAGCGGAACCCAGATCGGTTCCGGAAATTACGCGGTATATAATGACACCGGTTCTTTGGTTACCGTAACAGGACTTTCAACCGGAACCAATTATTATTTTACGATTTTTGAATACAACGGAAATGGTGCCTACAGCAGTTATTTAATAAGTTCCACTTTATCGGGGAATACCATTGTTTCTTCCAATGTATATTACAGCAAATCGAGCGGTGCATTGAATGTGTTAAGTACCTGGGGAACCAATACGGATGGAACAGGAACTTCTCCAACTTCGTTTTCTACTTCAAGCACTTTTTATTTTGTTCAGAACAATAGCGCTCCATCCATCACTTCCGACTGGACGGTATCAGGCACAGGAACCCTGGTCACTTTTGGTGACGGAACAAATGCCTACAACCTGAACATTCCTTCGGCTTACACCTTAACTGCCGACACCATTTCCGTCAAATCAAATATAACACTAACGGTTCAGGGGCAACTCTCGGTGAACAAATCTTATTATGATGTTTCTTCAACTGCGCAATACATCGGTACTTCCGCAACCCAGTATATTTCTCCCGGAAGTTATTATAACCTGATCGCAACAGGAGCGGCCAAGATACTTTCGGGAAATGTGACCGCAAGGAATCTGCTGAACATGGCAACCAATATTACAAATCCATCGTACAGTTTTATTCTTGGTGCAAGCGCCACCTCACGCGGAACGCTTTCACGCTCGGCAGGCATTATTACCGGTAATTTCACACGTTGGTTCGGAACGGTCACCACTTCGGGCGCAACAGGTTTGTTTCCCATTGGAACGTCAACCTATTAC
>JBIOHI010000152.1:0-5601 GCA_044448845.1 Bacteroidia bacterium | reverse complement strand
TCATGTTCTTCTATTTTATGGCGTAGCTGGGATTTCAAGGAAAAAGCTGCCGAGGCCCTCAAACTTACCGCACACGACATGCTTGAGAACGGATTGATCGATGGAATTGTGAAAGAACCGTTGGGCGGAGCGCACACAGACACGAAAGCCATGTATGAAATTTTAAAAAGCGAACTGATCGGCATCCTACATGAATTAAAAGGAACCGATCCGGAGATCATGGTGGAAACACGTATCAAAAAATTCTCGGCCATGGGCGCTTACGAAGAAATTTAATTTAGTAAATTCGCAGCATGAATTTACCGGAATTAACAGAACTTAACGTAGAGGGAATGACCTGTTCAAATTGCGCGGCAACAGTGAGGCGCAAACTCGAGAAAGATGGTTTGTCGGATGTGAATGTGAATTTCGCAACGGGTGAAGTGACTTTTAAAAACAGTACCCCGCTCAGTATTGACGAAATTGCTTCACACATTGACGACCTGGGTTATAAAGTAGTTTCCAAGGGTTCGGATGAAAAAAAAAACTCTTAGGTTCACTCGAATCTAAATTTTTTTTCTGCCTCATTTTTTCTCTTCCCTTATTTCTTCACATGTTCATACCCTGGCATGTGCTTCATCATCCCTGGTTTCAGTTGATCGCTTCACTGCCGGTTTATGCAGTGGGATTTTTCTTTTTCGGGAGAAGCGCATTTCATTCGGTGAAGAACGGAGTGCCCAACATGGATGTGCTTATTTTTATCGGGTCGCTGTCCGCATTCATATACAGCCTTGCCGGAGTGTTCTTACTCAAAGGAACATCCCCGATAGATCACTATTTATTTTTTGAAACCGGAACGACCATTATTACGCTGGTGCTTCTGGGAAATTTGATCGAAAAAAATTCGGTTAAGCGAACCACCAAAGAAATTAATGAACTCCAAAAGCTAAGAGATATCAAGGCGCGCAAACTTCATTTTGAAAACGGGAAAGAACATATTCACGAGATCAGTTACGATGAGATCAAGATCGGTGATATTTTACTGGTGAATTCGGGTGACCCGGTTCCGATTGATGGGATCATCAAAAGCGGGAACGGCTTGGTGAATGAGGCGATGATCACAGGCGAAAGCATTCCTGTTTCAAAAGATCCAAATGACTCCGTAATCGGTGGTACGGTTTTGCTCGAAGGGAATTTCAGAATACAATCCACGGCCAACTCAAAAACTTCAGTGCTTGCCGGGATCATTGATATGGTGAAAACCGCGCAGTCAGACAAACCGCCTGTGCAACGGCTTGCAGATAAGATCAGTTTCATTTTCGTACCGACAGTTCTCATTCTTTCCCTTGTTGCTTTTTTGGTGAATGCATTTGTGCTCGATATATCCTTTCGTGATTCGCTCATGCGGGCGATCGCGGTGCTTGTTATTTCGTGCCCGTGTGCGATGGGACTTGCAACGCCTACAGCCGTGATGGTTGGAATAGGCAAGGCTGCACGAAACGGAATACTGATCAAGCAGGCATCGGTGCTCGAAAGTTTTTCGAAAACAAATTCAATCGTGTTCGATAAAACGGGAACACTTACCACCGGAAATTTTTTGGTAAAGTTTGTTCACCGCGATACCAATTCTTCGGAAGAAGAGATCCGGAATATTTTATACAACCTCGAAATGCATTCTTCGCACCCGATCGCGAAATCGGTGGTGAAAAATAAATCGTGGTTCATTTCGAAAATAAATTTCACAAAAGTCGAGGAACAAAAAGGAAAAGGCATAACAGCCAATGACGAATCCGGTAATCGCTATGAACTTGCATCAACGCAGGTTTCAGGCAATGTTCAATTATTATCAGGTGATATTTTCCTGATGGTGAATGAAAAGTTGCTCGCTACTTTTTCGCTCACCGATGAAGTGAAAGAAGGAGTAAATGAGAGCGTGGATTATTTTCATCGCTCTCATATCGAAACGGTTTTACTGAGTGGCGACAGCCAGGCCAAGTGCGAGGAAACGGGAAGACAAACCGGTATCAAAAAAATAATTGGAGGGCAATTGCCCGCACAGAAGTTACAAATGATCGATGCCCTTTCGGCTTCGGGAAAAATTACGATGGTAGGAGACGGGATCAATGATTCACCGGCACTGAGCAAAGCCGATGTGGCGGTTTCGTTCAGCGATGCTTCCGAGATCGCGAGGCAGTCGTCACAGATCGTCATCATCAAAAAAGATTTTGAGGCATTGAAAAGAGCGCATATCATTTCTTCACAAACATACCGAACGATCAAACAGAATTTATTCTGGGCATTTTTCTACAACATCATTGCCATTCCGTTGGCGGCTGCAGGTTTTCTCAGCCCGATGTTAGCTGCGCTCTCCATGGCTTTCAGCGATGTGGTGGTGGTTGGGAATTCGATACGGTTGAGGTTTTTGAAAGTGAAATAAATTTATTGAATCGCAACTTTTGTTTGTATTGATCTATCACCTGCTTTCACATTCACAAAATAAATTCCTTTAGTCAAAGAATTCAGATCCATTTCGGTTTTGAAATTTCCGAAATGATGTGTGAATGAATTTATTTTAACGACTTTTCCAAGCACATCAATCACTTCAATTTGAATTTGTTTTTCATCGGTGGTGAGTTCGATGTTTAAAATTCCCGAAGTTGGATTAGGAAATATTCTGAAATGCTCAAATGAAGAATTCACATTTATTCCAACTCCAACCGATACCGAAATGTTTTTTGTTGCTGTATCGCTCAAGCAATTTGAGGCAGCGGTTTCCAACACTTTTACTATTCCGGTTCCTGCATTTAAAAAAGAAACGTTTACCGTACTTGTTCCGTTTCCAGAAACAATATTTCCATTTGAAACAAACCAACTGAAATTGCTTCCTGCATTATTAGATACGTTATAACTAGTGGTCAGTGCTCTTGGAACGCTTGCCATTCCTGTGATCGCTGGTGTTATGGGTTTCGGATATACTTTGAATGATACCGAATCAAAATTATTACATGGAGCATTATTCAGGTTGTAATAAAGGGTATTGGTTTGTGGTGGAAGATTTGCCAAAGCCGGATCGAAATAATAGTTGTTGTTGTTCAATGAAGTTCCTGTTCCAGACCAAATCCCTCCGGTTGGTGATGAATTTTGTGAAGAAGACAGATCAAAAACCGGATCGTAAATGCAAAATGATCTTGGATTACCTGCAGATACCGGGATATTATTTACCACATTCACATTCATGGTATCGCGGTTCCAACATTCCAATCCATTTTGAGTAACGAAGGTTGTTGCTTCAAAAGAGGAAGTTGAACCGATCAAAATTGTTGCATTGGGATTCAATGATTTTGCCGCAATAATTGTTGAGGTGATTAAGTTTTTCCATTGAAATTTTTGTCCTCCTGATGCATGAAGAAGGATCGTATTTGTCCCGCAAATGATGGTATCAGCACCTGCATTGGCAATCACAGGAGAGTTTACGGATAAATGAAACGAATCTGAATTTGAACACCCGGATGTATCTGTAATGGTAAGTGATAAAACCGAGTTTGAGTTTCGCGAGATCGTTCTTGTTGTATCACCGGTACTCCATAAATATTTTTTCGCATTACCATTGTTATTTCCCCTGTCGATCAAATAGGAATTTCCATTGCAGATTCGCATGGAATCAGGTGAATTGAAAGCAGGGTTGTTCACCCTCACCCACACGCTCGAATCATACGCACGGCATCCATACCAATCACGGGCTTGCAGGATATACCGTTTGGTTGTTTGCGGTGAAACTGAAAATGAAGTTAAGGTAAGAAATGGATCATTTAAAACAGTAGAAGATGTATCCGGATATTCAAACCAGCGGTAGGTATAATTTGGAGCTAATCTTGGGCTGCCGTTGTGCGCGGCAAATGAAAAGTTGGCGGTTCCTCCTTTGCAAAATGAGGTGTCTCTTGCAAAAATATTTATAGGTGTGTCGGCATGGATGGTATCGTATAATACAGCCGAACAACCTGCGTTCGCAGCAAGGTATTGCACGGGAAAATCTCCTGCGTTAAAATGCATCAGCGGAGTTGAGCTGACATTTACAAATGAGTCGATCACTGAATTGGAAAATGAATTGGAAGTTCTGCATATTTTCCATTTACCTGTTGTAACTCCGGTTGGCTGGACGAACGATACCTGCCATTTTTTGCAAAGGTCACTTGTTTTTACGAACGTACCTGAAGGCGGAGCTAAGACAAAAATCCTGAAGGTTCGCGATTCCCAGGAAGGAACCGGGGGTTTTGAATTGCGGATATAAACGGTGAAAGTATAAGGTTGTGATCGTACTAACGAATTGTTTGGTGTCCAGCAAAAATGTTTTGAATCTTCTCTCGGGCGAATGGTGCTGTAATTATTTGTCACCGTCATTCCCGGAGCAAACATGGATGTGTCAAAAAAAACGAAAGACGTATCACTTAATGCGGGTGTCGCTAAATTGGTGTCTTTTGCTATGAGATCAAAACAGATTGATGAACCTGCACAAACATATTGATCGGTCATTGGTTCGTTTGCTGGCGCTGACGGAATGGTTGCAATGTGCATTCGGGTATTTGAAAAGGGGCCGCAAAAGTATTCTAAAAAATACCGGGTAACACTTCCTATCTTCACATACGTACCGCTTATTTTTCTGAATTCATTAACCGTTATTCCCACCGCGCCAACATTAAAACCACTGGTATAACTTGGTGTGAACTGAAAAAATCCGGTTTGAGTGTTTAAATGAAAACCGTTTGGCGCAGCATCATTTATACTTGTTCCGGTATACGGAAGAAATGCGGGACCATTATACGGTGCAACATACGCTGCAGTCATTCCCGGTCCTTGCAGCCAGGGAGAAAAGTTGTAACTCAGCGAATCACCATCAACATCAGTGGCTCCAAAACTTTGGTAAACCTGTTGGCCGGGGGCATAAACATAATTTTCGAAATTGTTAAATTTTGGAGAATTATCGCAAGGTGTCAGGCATCGGTTAATGATCGTTTCCATGTAAAAGGAATTACCGGATCCCAAATTATTAATAGAGCCACTAAGACAACATTCCGTAAAACTTATCCTGATATTGCAGCAGGTTGAAGGAATTCCGGAAAGATCAGCGTTTCCCTGGAAAGTATAAACCTCGTATCCCGGAGTATAATATGCCGGCAATGAACAACCATTATTTGTGCAAATATTTTTTGTTGTTAATCCTCCAACATCTTTGACATTCAAAAGACTTAGTGTAAATGATCCGTAACTAGCCCCATTACAAATCCCATCGGCACCTGTGACTCCAATATTTTCACTGCACGAACTACAAGAGCCCGTGCAACTGCCCATCGGAATGCCGCTGCATTCCCTGTAAAGCCTCAAAGTTATAAGGTATATGCCGGGAGTCGAGGTGCAACTGTAATTGATCTCGCCTCCGCACATGTGAGAGGCAAAGGAATTATTTGAACTGAAAATATTCAAAACAAGTAGCAGCGAAAGGATGTTTTTTTTCATTTCAAGTAAAAATTCCTGCCACAAAAGTATCTACTGATTTTCTTAATATTTTCTTAATAATTCATTAGTACTCTTAAAATTTTCTTAATTGTTTTTCAAAATCATCGGTAT
>JBIOHI010000151.1:0-5627 GCA_044448845.1 Bacteroidia bacterium | reverse complement strand
TATTAGCTTACTTTGTAGAAACATTTTCAGGTATATGAAAAAATTCATTTACGCATTTGTTCTCGTTTGCATTTTTTCTTTGGCTGACGTAGAAAGTTTTGCTTCACACACTAATGGGGTAGAAATGACCTATTCGTGCACAAGTACTCCTGGTGTGTGGCGGGTGACTTTAATTATTTCAAGGGATTGCCAGGGCATACCATTGGGAAGTTGCACCAGCACAAATTGCAACCTGACTTGCGCGTATACGGTAACTGTTGCCGGGGCTGATCCGGTTTGCAACGGAACAACTTTCACAACTTTTACCGTCAATTTAATCAGTGTTTCCGATGTTGATCCGAACCCGCAGTGCCCAAGTTTCAAAAGCAATTGCACAAATATGGGTTGTGTTACAGCCGGTACATTTGTACCCGGTATAGAAAAATACATATTTCAAGGTGATGTAAATTTAGGAACGTCTTCCGGTATTCCTTCCAGTTGTTGTAATATACGGTTATTCTGGAGTGAATGCTGCAGAAGTAGCGCTTCTAATTCAGGTGGTGGCAATAACCTCTACGTTGAAGCAATTATCAATCGTTGTCTTTCGGCTTCACCTTGTAATGGCGCTCCCATTCTTTTCAACGATCCTGTTTTATTCCTCACAAGCGGTCAACCATTCTTGTATAACCCGGGAGCCATCGACCCCGATAATGATTCGCTGAGTTATTCTTTTGCTCCTGCTTTGTCGGGTCCAAATTCTCCTGTTTCTTATATTTCTCCATATTCAGCAACACAACCTTTTCCTTTCTTCGGTGGTGTGGCAACTGCACCCTGGCCTTTAGGTATCCATTGCGATTCTATTAACGGTAATATCGGTTTCACTCCGACTTACACAGGCTCCGGATATTTTACCGGTATAATGACCATACAAATAAAACAATGGAAAAAAATTTCCGGTGTTCCGATGTTGGTCGGCACAACTATGCGGGAATGCTTGATGTACCTGGCCCAATATCCTGCAAACAACCCTCCGAGAATCCTGACCAATCCTTCCAATCCATTGAATTCACAACAGCCGAAACTCTCTTGGGGAGCCTGTGCCGGAAGAACACTGTGCTTTGATGTGATCGCAAAAGATACCGATTTAAGCGATACCACCTATCTCGGTTGGAACGCATCACTTGCCGGAAAAGGCGCAACATTTTTACCAAATTACACTTTGGCGAATCGAAAAATAAACGGTCCCCGTGAGGACAGTTATAAATTTTGCTGGACACCCGATTCAACAATGATCTCATCTCTTCCGTATTATTTTACTGTAAAAGCGAAAGACAGCCGTTGCCCTATTGCCGGAAAAATCTGGAGAGCAATCGATATAACAGTTGTTGGAAATCCAACGGCAACGATCAGCAAAATATCTCAACCCTGCTACAAATGGAATTTCACGTATTCATCGCCACACCCTGAATATATTGCGTCTCAGCAATGGCAAATCTCTAATACCAAAGGAATTTTCAATAACTCAGATTTCAGTTCATTCAACTCTTCTTCTATAAATAACTTTTCATTTAACGATACAGGAAAGTTTGTTGTGAAATTGATTTTGTCTGCTCAGTCATCGGCAGGAACTACCTTAATTTATGATACTGTTTATAATCCGATCGCGTTTCGTCTTTTCAATTTGCCTGACACCACAGTCTGTTCGGGAACAACCTTAAAACTGAAAGCAAATCATTATGGAGGAATTTCTCCTTACGCAGTTCAGTGGTTTGACATAACGCAAACCGGCACCATTCTTTCTTCCAATGATTCTTTGATCGTGACTCCAACAACTTTGAAAAATTATAAATTTACAGTGAACGATTCTGCCGGTTGCTTTTTGTCTGATATTTCAAGTGTCAATGTTAATCCTTTGCCAACAAGTGTTCTGCCTGCATTTGCACGTGTATGCAAAGGAACCTTTGACACACTCGATCCGGGAAACAACATTGGAAACATAAAATCTTATTTATGGAATACAGGCGACACCACACAAATAATTATTCGCAATGATTCAAATTTATTTTGGGTAAAATTAACCGACACTCTTGGTTGCTCACTTCGTGATACTTTTTTACTTTTTGTAAATCAACTGCCAAATGTAAATGCCGGAAGTGATGTGGCAATCTGTACCGGTCAACCAACTTTGTTGCAGGCAACCGGAGCACAAAATTATCAATGGTTTGCTTTGCCTTCTTCATCGGTAATTGGAAATTATTCTTTGCTAAATGTTAATCCAACTTCTACAACAAATTATCGCGTTTCAGGAAATCAAATAATCTCAGGAGTAAGTTGCAGCAATTCAGATACGGTGAAAGTGACCGTCAATCCAAAGCCGGCACTGCCTGTTATTTCAGGCCCCGATTCGGTGAAGGTGAATTACCTGAATACGTTCAATGTTGCCAATCATGCGGTTTCTTCTTACAACTGGTTTTTGAACAACGGAACTATTAACAGTGGACAGGGAACCAATTCGGCAGGGGTTACATTCACATCAGCAGGAACGCGGAAAATAAACGTGATCGAATCACAGAACAATTGTGCCAGCGATACTGCTTCAAAAACCGTAACCGTAAATGTGGTTATCGGTTTAAATGAAAAAAATATTTTTGATCATTTAAACATTTACCCGAACCCAACCACCGGTTTATTGAACATTGAATTTGAAACTTCCGAAAAAAATATTGAACTCGAAGTGTTTGATGTGATCGGAAAATCGGTACTGAAAAATAATTTACAGCACAGCGGTGGTCTGTTTCAGCATTTCATCAACATGACCAGTTTGAATCATGGAATTTATTTTGTGAAAATTTCAGCGGGAGAAAAAAGCATAACAGTGAAAGTAGCTGTGAAATGAGGGTTTAGGCTATTGGGATTGGTTTTGTAAGATTCTTCACTGCGTTCGGAATCTGCTCTTATTATATTTCCAAAATCTTCACTTCACCTTTTTTCCGAATTCCTTTTTCGGTTTGCTCCACTGTGCAAGCTTCACTGAACGGGTCGTGCTTAAAAACATCTGGATTAACCATTTCATTTGGTCGTCCCAATGGAGCTTTTGTCACCGCCTCAAATTTTCTATTAACATTTAGCCCTGAAGGAGCTTAATAAAAACGTGCAGGGCGAAGTCCTGCTATAGATTTAGGATTTGAAAGGATAGCCCTGGAAGGGCGCCATAGAATAACTACAACTCTGCAACCTTCACTTCGCTTTTTTTACGAATTCCTTTTTCAGTTTGTTCCACTGTGCAAGCTTCACTGAATGGGTCGTGCTCAAAAAATAAAACATAATTTTTTTCCGCTGCGGTTTTTAACATCATCGTTTTCTCATTCATCGTTTCGAGCGGGCGCACATCATAACCCATCACGTAAGGAACAGGTATATGCGCCTGCGTGGGAATCATATCAGCAAGGTAAACCACTTTTTGTCCTTTGTAATCAATCACCGGGTGCATCATTCCGTTCGAATGCCCGGTTGAAAAAACCAGTTCGATTTTATTGTGAATGGTCTCTCCTCTTTTCACCAACTTCAATTGCCCGCTTTCTTTTATCGGCAAAATATTTTCTTTGAGAAAAGATGCTTTCTCGCGGGAGTTCGGTGCAAGGGCTTCATTCCAGTGTTCTTCACCTATCCAATAGGTTGCATTCGGAAAAACAGTTTCATATTTCGCGTGGTCGTTGTTGAATTTTATGCTTCCACCGCAATGATCGAAATGCAAATGCGAAAGTATCATGTCGGTAACATCACCAAAACCGAAACTATGTTTATTCAAAGATCTTTCGAGTGTATCGTCACCATGCAAATAATAATGCGAGAAGAATTTTTCATCCTGTTTGTTGCCGATCCCGTTGTCGATAAGGATTAGGCGGTTCCCGTCTTCAATGAGTAAACACCGCATCGCCAGTTTGATCATGTTGTTCTCATCAGCCGGGTTTAGCTTGTTCCAGATGGATTTCGGAACCACGCCAAACATGGCACCACCGTCTAATTTAAAGAATCCCGTTTCTAAAGAGTATAATTTCATTGAATAAAATTGATTATTTTTTCTTGCCACTAAGACACAAGGGTACACAAAGTTGTTCTTAGTTGTGGCGATCATTTAATAAATTAGCTATTCCACCATTATTTTCTTCATCACCTCCATCGTTCCGCTTTTTATTTTCAGAAAATAAATTCCTTTCGAAAATGCCGATATATCCATTTGCGTATGATCATCACTAAAAGTTTTTTCAAGCAACAATCTTCCGGTCATATCAAAACATTGAAGCGAATATTTTTGTAATGAAAGGTCATTGATATAAACTGCAAATACACCATTCGATGGATTGGGATACACGCTGGCATCCAATTTTGTTCCTGAGAGATACTCCACTCCCATTGCCCGTTTGCTATACGCAGAATCAATCACCCCGAGAGCGAGGTTGTAATAAGTTCCGCTTGGCGTATTCTCTAATTTTCGCGGACGAACCATGTAATAATTCATTCCGTAACCCGGAGACAAGTGAGTAAATGTTGTATCAGCGGAAAGAGCATTCCCGATTGGAATAAATTTACCACTCATGCTTCTTGCAAATAAAATATCGTATCCATCGGTTGCATCCGCAGAAGCTTTCCAGGTAATTTTCACACTCAGGCTATCAGTTGCCGTGACCGCTTTCACTAAAGGACAGGGAATCATGGAATGCAAACGCAGACTCGGATCGCCCATCAAAGCAATATGAATGCCTGTAGGATAAATATTATCAATATATCCGTGTACGGAAAAAACGGTATCCCAATAGTTATTCTGTGTGAGCCGGGCACAGTACCCGATATTTTCGCCAAGACTCATGTGATGAACATGCCAATGCGGTCTTCCGCTCCACATGCTTGCAAGGGCTGAGGGACGCGAGCAAAGAGGTGCGCGCAAAAAATCATCCTGCGAATCCCAGTCGCCAAAATAACTCCCGAAGAGCATTGTAAAAACGGTGTTGATCGAATCATTATTGAATACGGAAGTATTTCCAATTCCGTTGCATGAGTAATAATACCCTCCACCGCAACCGTAAGAAAAAAGATAATTTCCCTGCTTGATCCCTGTTAAGTAACCGGTATTAAAAACAGAATCGCTGAACATAGTGGTAAAATCTCTCCATCCAGTTGCTGCGAATGCTTCTCCTCCCATAGGTCCGAAATTATCATACACTAATCCTTTTCTCGCCATATTGAATTGCCCTGTTTTAAATTTATGCGCTTTGTTCAGGTATTGTTGAACAAGTAAAGTGTCGCTCATTCCGAAAGCAGGCATATTGGTAAGGTCAACCCTTCCGATCTGCAATACAACAGAGTCATTTCCGAAAATATAAACAGGATCGAATTTCCCGTCACCCGGTAAGTTCCAGTTCTCGGTGCGTGAACCCATTGTATCTGACTGCTCATCCTTCCAAAAACCTTCATTAAAACAACCGTAATAAATATCAGCAGGCCAGGCACCCGAATGTTGCGGATGTCCGTCAGGTGGAAGGTTCTGGAGGGTATCAAACGTGCCGGAGTAAGGAACCGGAATTCTTCCGAGAAGATAAAGCGCTTTGGTTGTTGAATCCGCAAGCACTCCATTTTTAATAATTGCTTTT
>JBIOHI010000150.1:0-5633 GCA_044448845.1 Bacteroidia bacterium | reverse complement strand
TTATTTGCATAACAAATTTATTATTCTTAAAGAGAATTCAAATTAAAAAAACAATTGAATAATTGAATTGAAAAGTTTTTTGATTAAGACAATTTCAACAACAAACTTTTTCTCACTCAAATCCCATAGACTTGATGATCTGCTCGATCTGCCAGTCTTCAACCGGGTTGTATTCTTTCTTTAAATTTATGGTATAAATTTTTGAAATACCCTGCCAGAACCACGCGGAGATATTTCCCCGGTATTCTTTGATGATGGAATAGGTGTCTCTGCCGGTTTCACGGTAAATGAGTTTGATGAGAATTTTTCCCTGCGTTACGGTGAGGTTCACCAGTTCGCGGTAATATTGGTCTTTGATGGATTTTTCGGATTTAAGTAAATACTCTTTCCTGGCTTTTTCGGTTTGCAGCATCTGCAGGTTTTGCTCGAGAAGCTGCAAACGAAATCCTACAAGCTTCGCGTAGGGATATGCTTTTTTTACATCACGAACCAGTTTCTGGTAACGAATTTCATATTCCGGATCTTTTTGTGCCTGCACGATGAATGCCGGAAGCACGAATATCTTCACGCTGTCTTTGCGAATGGTATCCTGGATGGTTTGCGCAAAATTATTTTTAGCAAACAGTAGAATGAACAGGTAACCCAAATGTATTTTACTGAAACTTTTCACGTGGTCTTATTTCTCCTCTGCAAAATTACAAAACCAGTTAAACCTGCAATGAACAAAAGCGTGGAAATTATTTCCGCCTGGGTGATGTGATGCCCGAACAAATTATACGTGGTGTTGATCCGAATCTTTTCCACGAAGAAACGCTCTACGCCATTCAACATTAAATAAATGGAAAAAAGCATTCCCGGAATCCTGATCTTTTTGCGAATACTCCACAAAAAAACAAAAAGGAGGATGCAGGTGACCGCTTCATAAAAAGGAGTAGGGAAGACCGGGAATTCGAGTTGCTTGCAGTGGTTGCCCACGCAGTTTACCATTGGAATTCCTTCATTCACCACGTTGTGCGGGTAACGGAAACTCCACATCCAGTCGGGAAGAAAACTGATCAACGATGGTTTAGGAGCAAGATTATTGATGCCCCAATCCCCGTCACCGCTGAGGTGGCAACCAATTCTTCCGATGCCGTAAGCCAGCATCAGTGCAGGTGCTGCGGCATCCACCATGTGAACATGCGGAATATGATTTTTATTGGTGTAATATAATATCGATATGGCAGCAAGGATCAACCCCCCATAAAAAGTGAGTCCGCTGAACGAAAAGATCGAACCCCACGGGTCACGGGCGAGTTCATCCAGGTTTTCTAAATTGTGAAATATTTTTGAACCAAGGATGCCTGCAATGGCAGCGATGGCCACAATATTTCCCATTAGGTGGTAAGGATGAACGGTGATAACCGTTTCTTTTTCTTCTTTTTCTTTGAGCGAATCGGATTCTTTTTTCTTTAGATAAAAGGCAACTGCCGCACCCGCGATCAACCCGAAAAGACTGCCTTTTGAGGAGAGAATGAATTCCTGCGGATTTTGAATGAGTGAAGAATAATCCAAAAACATTTCCACCACTTTAAAACCAAGCAGCGCTCCGATGAAGATACTGACAGCGTAATCGGTGCCCGTAATTTTTTTATTAACAGTAATTTTTTTCGTGAATGAATGGAGCAGCCCGTTCTTCTCTTTACGTTTCAATTCGGATGAAGTGGTGATATACGCGAATGCAAACGATATGGCCATAAAAAATCCGAACGTTTGGATCGGGAGCGGAATATAAAATCCGAAAAGGTCTTTCAGCAGGTCAGAAACAGTAGCGTACATTCAAAAAGGATTTAAATCAAAGCGCGAATAACGAACATTGAAGGTGAATTTGAAAATCAGTAGACCAACTCCGGACGTTTGGCATGCACCACCATATTCTCATCGATCTCATGCAGCTCAACATTGATTATTTCATTCACCAGCAACGGATCATAAGCGGTTTTCACTTTGATATAATTATTCGTGAAACCGTACATCACATCGTCATCATTCTCGGCTTCCCATAGCACCGGCAACACCTTGCCCATATTTTCGGAATAAAAATTTCTTCTTTTCTTGTCACTTAAAATGTGAAGCATCTTGCTGCGTTCGTTTCTTTCTTTCATGGCTACGCGCCCGGGAAGCTTGATGGCCGTAGTGTTGTCGCGCTCGCTATACGTGAACACATGCAGGTAAGAAATTTCCAGTTCATTGAGGAACCGGTAAGTTTGAATAAAATCTTCGTGCGTTTCGCCCGGGAAACCAACGATCACATCCACACCGATGCAACATCCCGGCATGAGCGATCTTATTTTTTGAATTCGCGAAGCGTAAAATTCCGGGTCGTACTTTCTCCGCATCAGTTTTAAAATCTTACCGGAACCCGACTGAAGCGGAATATGAAAATGCGGAACAACGATCACGGAATTTGCAACGAATTCAATGATCTCATCCGTTAACAGGTTTGGTTCGATAGAAGAAATTCTGAGTCGATGCAAACCTTCGACAGTTTCCAATTCTTTCAGAAGTTCAAAAAAAGTTTTTCCCTTTTCGTTTCCGAAATCTCCTGTATTCACACCGGTCAGCACAATTTCTTTCACACCTGAATCCACAATTTCACGGGCCTGCTTCATTACATTTTGAATGGAATCGCTGCGGCTTTTACCCCTGGCCAGCGGGATGGTGCAGAACGAACAAAAATAATCACATCCATCCTGGATCTTTAAAAAAGAACGCGTACGTTCACCCACCGAAAATGAAGAGTGATATTCGACCACATCTTTTATTTTTCCGTCAACCACTTCGGCTTTTTGTTTTTTCTTTTGGTTGCCTAAAAATTTAGCGATGTTGAATTTCTCCGCTGCTCCCAGCACCAGGTCAACACCGGGAATAGATGCCACTTCCTTTGGTTTTAGCTGGCTGTAACAACCCGTTACCACGATAAAAGCATCTGGGTTGAAACGCAATGCTTCTTTTACCACGCGCTTACATTTTTTATCGGCATTATCGGTAACCGAGCAGGTGTTGATCACGTACACATCGGCTCCATCGTGAAATTCAGCCTTGCCGAATCCGGCATCAGCCAAAGACCTTCCGATGGTGGAGGTCTCCGAAAAATTCAGTTTGCAACCGAGCGTATAATATGCAGCCGTTTTTATCATGTGCTGACAAATATATGAAAACGAAAATCTATGTAAAGAAAAAGGACAATACTTTTACTCTTCTTCCGCACTTTAGGATAATTTAAGATGCAACTTTAAAATATATTTCGTAGTCTTGTTTTTGGATGAAAAAAGCAATTGCTCTTCTTCTATTTGGAACTCTTACTTTCCACTCGGCATGGGCGCAAACCTGCACCATGAATATCTCCACGAGAAAAGTTTGTCTCGGAAATACAGTTTCATTTTCGGTGAGCGTTTCGGGAGGCGGAACCATTTCAGGCTATTTATGGAATTTCGGGAACACCAACACGAGCACACAGGCATCACCTATTTACCAATATCCTGCGGCCGGCACTTTCACTCCATCGGTGAAGGTAAATTTTTCGGGGGGGGGAAACTGTGTGGCCACGGGTCTGCCCATTACCGTGTTTCCACTACCGAACGCGAAATTTTCTTTCACCACTTCATCGTCCCAGTGTTTCAAGAATAACCTGGTTTGCATTACCAACCTTTCTGTTCCAGGAGGAAGTTCGGCACCGGTCGACAGCGGCAACTTCAACTGGGATGACGGTTCCAGCGTTTTTTTCAGGCATACGTTCGGACAAATTTTTTGTCATTCCTATATCAATCCGCTGGGAGGAATTTATTCACCCGTTCTACAAATATCGGATACCAACGGTTGTTTGTCGAGGATCGTGAAGACAGATTCGATAACTATTTATCCAAAAATGGCCACGGTATCTTTCACCTCTTTTTTCACGCCTAACTGCCCGGTAACTCCCGATAAATTTACCAACCAGACCAACCTTTCAAAAGGCATGGTAAAAAAATTCAAATGGAATTTCGGGGATGGATCGTACGACACTACAAGGTGGGACACGCTTACCCATTTGTATACCAAAACAGGGGTGTTCGATGCCACGTTAACGGTTACCGATATTTACAATTGCACCGATTCATTCAAGCTTCTGAATGCAGGTTCCAACAGCAATCTCGATCCTTTGATCCATGTGGGGCCATCCACTCATCAATGTTTCAGGAATAATCAATTTTCCATTTATTCAGCCAATCCGGGTGCACAGATCAGTTGGGCTTTATTCAACACGCAAAATAAAAGGATCGATTCTTCCACGCAGAATCCGTTCCGAGGTGGGCCTTATGTTTTTGTTAATTGCGGAAACTACCGCATTCGAATGTACGTGAGTTATCCCGGTTCAACCTGCAAGATCGTTGTTGATACTTTCCTGGATGTGTACGGACCGCATGCCATCATCCAGAACGATACGCTGAAAATAAAAGAACAGATACAGTGTCAGATCCACGATACGGTTCATTTCCGGAACCCTCTACCTTATCTTCATTGTGAAAATGATAACCTGAGCATGGTGCAATTATGGAATTTCGGAGACGCTTACGCACCGCAGTGCACCACGGATACAAAAAATAATGTCAATGTGAACATGAACTGCAACTGGAGTAAAGATTCGATGCACGTGTGGCATTATTATACTCCAGGGAAAGAAGGTTGTTATACGGTTTCAGTTTTACTAATGGATACCGTCCGTGGTTGCTGGGACTCCGACACCGCGGTAATGAAACTTACCGCTCCGAGTGCACACTGGGATTCTACCGTGAATCCGATCCGGAGAGGAGTGTATTACAAAACCAACCCGGTTTGTATCGGGAACAATGTTCGTTTTTATTTTGATGAGGTGCTGCCATTGTGCGGATATGATACTGCGTGGCTTTTACCCGATTCGGCATGCGGTGGAATATGGCTGATGGTTCCGCACAATCAAAGATATATTGATTATGTGTATCAGAAGACCTGCGATTCGAGTGGTTGGGTAACATACGGAGCCATCGTGAAGAACGGTGCTGATAACAGCGGGCACACTTGCTACGACACGGCCTGGTATCATTTTAAAATTTTCATGCTGCCGATCAAACCATTGTTCACGTATAAAGTAAATTCCACGTGCCAGCCTTACACAGTTTATCTGAACATGGTTGATTCGATACAGGATAGTATTGTAAAAGCGCAATGGTTTTACCAGCTTCAAAGCAGTTACCTGTCCATGGGAGGATTGATCATCAAATCGGGTTCTATCAATCAATACCTTACACCACCGCTTGACTCGGTGATCCACGGGCAAACGCTTGTAATGCCTGCCCAGGGAGTTTTATTCGTATCACTTCAACTCACCAACTCGAGAGGTTGCCAAATGGGATACCAATCATTTATTACACTCGGCTACCAAAAAGATATTGCCATTTACAAGGACAACATTTGTTTGGGAGAAACGGATACGTTGTATGACCAGGTGGTTTATTACACCAGCATGTATCCGTATTGGGCCGATTCGGGCAGGGCACTTGCCAACAAAGAAAAACTCTGGTGGGATATAGGTGACGGAAAGGGTTTCAGTATCTCCAAACACAATCCTGCAATAA
>JBIOHI010000149.1:0-5697 GCA_044448845.1 Bacteroidia bacterium | reverse complement strand
GCTAACAGCTATTAGTGCAACCACGGCAATGTACAGTTGCAAAAGTGACCATAAATCAAAAGGCGGAGAGCAACCTTCAGCTTTCGAAGTGGAATGCGACCGGTTTGCCGACCTACAGGTTCTCCGTTACGAAATACCGGGCTTCAACGAACTTACCACTCAACAAAAAGAGTTATCGTACTATTTGTATGAAGCGGCCAATGCCGGGCGTGATATCATCTACGACCAGAAGTATAAATACGGGCTGACCATTCGCAGAACGCTTGAAGCCATCTGTGAATCGAATTCAAAAGCCGATAAGAAAAGTGAAGATTGGAAAAAATTTGAAACCTACGCTAAGAAGTTTTTCTTTTCCAACGGAAATCACCACCATTATTCGAATATGAAATTTGTTCCGGAGTGCAGCTTCGAATATTTTTCGGGATTGGTGAAAAGTGCCGATGCTTCCAAACTTCCATTAGACGGAAAGACCATGGATCAATTTTTAAATTTGATGCAAGCAGTCGTATTCGATCCGAAGTTTGATCCAAAAGTAGTTGACCTTGCTCCCGGGATTGATAATATCAAAGCTTCTTCGAATAATTTTTATGAAGATGTGACACAGAAAGAAGTGGAAGATTATTATGCATCGCGAATGAAAAAAGACGATGCGGAACCGGTGTCGTGGGGATTGAATTCAAAGATGATCAAGGCGAACGGAGCAGTGACAGAAAAAATCTGGAAAGTGGATGGAATGTATTCTCCGGCAATTGAAAAAATTGTTTACTGGCTCGAAAAGGCAATTCCGGTTACTGAAAATGAGAAACAAAAACACGCACTTCAATTATTGGTGGAGTATTATAAAACCGGTGACCTGAAGAAATGGGATGAATACAATATCGCCTGGGTTGCCGATGTGGACTCGAGAATTGACGTGGTGAACGGATTCATTGAAGTGTATGGTGATGCCATTGGTAAACGTGCTTCTTACGAATCAGTTGTAAGCTTAAAAGATATGGAAGCCACCAAACGAATTTCAACGATCGCTTCAAATGCACAGTGGTTCGAAGATAATTCACCGATCATGAAGGAACATAAAAAAGAAACTGTGAAGGGAATCACGGCAAAAGTTATTACCGTTATCCAGGAGGCGGGTGATGGCGCTCCCTCCACCCCCATCGGTATCAATTTGCCGAATGCGAATTGGGTTCGCCAGAAGCACGGAAGCAAATCGGTTTCGCTTGGAAACATCATTCATTCGTATAATGTGGTGGCCGCAAAAAGCCCGATGATGAAAGAATTCGCGAACAGCGAAGAAGAAATAAAACGCAACGAACAATTTGGTGCACTTGCGGGTGACCTGCACACCGATATGCACGAGGTGATCGGGCACGCATCAGGAAAGATCAACAAAGGTGTTGGCGACCCGGATCAAACCTTGAAAAATTATGCCAGCACATTGGAAGAAGCTCGGGCCGACCTGGTTGCGTTGTATTATATCGTGGATCCGAAATTGGTAGAACTGGGCGTGATGCCTTCACTGGAAGTGGGCAAATGTGAATTTGACGGATATATCCGCAATGGTTTGATCACGCAACTCACAAGAATTCCGTTAGGAGAGAACCTGGAAGAGGCGCACATGCGCAACAGGCAACTCATCGCAAAATGGGCTTATGAAAAAGGAAAAGCGGAAAACGTAATCGAGTTTGTAAAACGTGATGGAAAAACTTTTGTGAAGGTAAATAATTATGAAAAGCTGCGTGACCTGTTCGGACAATTGCTGAAAGAAATTCAGCGCATAAAATCGGAAGGTGACTTTAAAGCCGCAACAGCATTGGTGGAAGGTTATGGAGTGAAAGTGGACCAGGAATTACTGAAGGAAGTGAAAGACCGTTTTGTAAAACTGAATGTGGCTCCTTACAAAGGATTCATTCAGCCGAAATTAATTCCGGTGATGAGCGGAGAAAAGATCACGGATGTGAAAGTGGAGTACCCAAACAACTTTCTGGAAAATCAATTGTGGCTGGGAAAACAATATTCCTACCTGCCAAATATCAATTAAATTTCCAATAAATAATTTTGCAAAAGCGTTTGTGCAAATTCACAAACGCTTTTGTATTTTTGATCCGGTAAAAATTTTCAATTTATGAAAAAATCAATTCTTTTTGTTTTCGTTTTAATTTATTTCTCCTCTGCAAAAAGCCAGGAGCTTGATTTTGGGATGCGAGCCGGGATCACCCGCAGTTCGATGGTTCAGAACTTCGCTGACTTTGGAAACAGTAGTGCAATGACCGGCTTCACCGGTGGTTTTTACCTCAAAGCAAAAATCCTCGGATTTTTCGTGATGCCTGAAATTGTTTACAACAAGCGCGGTGGCAGTATCCAGGGAATTGGTGACCTAACCACTCATTATATTGACGTTCCGCTTCTTGTTGGAAAGCAGTTCTTCGGCATATTGAGAGTGAATGGCGGACCGGTTTTGCAATATGCCATCGCTAATGACCAGGTCAGTAATAAGGATTACGTGAACAACTCTTCCATCAATAATTTCGTAGTGGGATTACAGGCCGGGGTAGGAGTAGACATTTGGAAATTATCTTTCGATATCCGTTACGACACGAACATCAGTTCAAGCGGAACGGTATCGCTGATCGCCAACAATTCTTCGAATCCATCATATACCTACAGCACACGCGCCAGCATGTGGGTGTTTACGCTGGGTTACCGGTTCATAAAAATTTAATTCGTATCACTGATCCTATAAACTGCATGAAAAGAAAAGATGAACATTATTCAGAAGAACACAAAGAAACTCTTGATTTTTTAAGTATCTTTTATAACGCCCGTAAATATATTTTACTTTCAACTCTTGCAGCATCTTTGCTTGCCGTTGCCATTACATTTTTTATCAAACCCGAATATTTATCCGCGGGTACGGTGATGCCGACAGTCAATAATTCGCTGGAGGGAACCGTTGACAATCCTTCATTTGGATACGATATTGAAGCGGACCGGCTGATACAAATCCTGAATTCGAATGAAATTCAGGATACGGTGATGAAAAGATACAACCTGATAAATTATTTCGAAATGGATACTACCGATCTGGAATGGAATGACGACCTGAGAAAAAAATATTCAAAAATGGTTTATTTCGCCCGTACACCTTATATGTCCGTAGTTATTTCGGCACAAACCAAAGATCCTATACTTTCCGCCAACATGGTAAATACTATTATCGGTATGATTGACCCCATACGGAACCGGTTGCTAAAATCAAATATGCAGGTAGCGTATACGGTTTTGCGAAAACAATACCTCGATAAAAAATCAATCGTGGACAGCCTGGTTGGAGAGATATCGAAACTTCGCAAAGAATCGGGAAATCCCCCGGTAAGTATTTCGCACAACCAGGAATTCACATTCAGTAATATTGAAAAACTTAAAACCAATAATACAGAACTCGAAGAAAAGATCAATTTGTATTTTTCGGAGGAAGCACTGATGAACGACCTGAAAATGCGTTATGAAAAAGCATCGAATAATCTATTCCGTCCTTTACCTTCAGTGTATGTTATCAACCGCGCAACGCCTTCTTACAAGCGCGCTTATCCTTCCTTCCTTGTCAATATGCTGATCGCAGCATTCGGAACTTTTATTTTTTCATTAATGATCGTTTACATCAAAGACAGGGTGCAACATTATAATTTTTCCTGATGGCCTTTGTTCGCATATTGTGGCACAGAAAATACCTTCTCGTTACCTGTTGCTTTATTTTACTGCTAAGCTCATCCTTTTTTTTTAAAGAGCATGATTTTTTAATTGCCGTATTAAGTGTCATACCGATAGGTGTGGCATGTTATTTATTTTTTTTTGAAAATAAAAACCTGTACCTGCTTCTCGCGTTTATTGTTCCCCTCTCCATTCCGTTAAATATCCTTTCCGGCAGCCAGATAAGTTTTCCTTCCGAATTGATCATGGGAATTTTGGCCATTTACCTTTTGATCAAAAACATCTTCACTTTTTCCATTGACAAAAAAATATGGGTGCATCCGTTAACTTACCTGGTACTTTTAGATCTGTGCTGGATGACAGTGGCCTCTCTTTTCAGCAGCATGCCAACTGTTTCCTGCAAAAGACTTTTGGTAAGAACCTGTTTTATCACCGTTTTTTATTTCGGTTTTGCCAGCCTGGTAAAAAACCCTGTCAACTATCTGAAATTATTCCTGTTTTTTGCAATGGGTTCAGTAGTTCCTGCAATTTCTTCGCTGATTTTTTTATACCAGCATGATTTTATCATCATGGCCGATACGCAAATGACCAAACCCTTTTTTACCGATCATGCGGTATGGGGCGCTTGCATGGCATTTATTATTCCGTTTATTTTCTTTCATTTTTTTTATTCAAGAGGTTTTCTGAAATGGATGATCTTATTCTTATTGATCATTGTTTTTGCCGGATTAATTTTTTCGTTTTCACGCGCGGCATGGATCAGTTTGTGTGTAGCCGGGATCGGGTATCTTTTTGTTTTGCTCAAAATCAGGATGCCGTTGTTGTTGCTCATCACCGTTTCTGTTTTTTTTATCCTGTTTGTTTTTCGAAGCAATATTGAAACATACCTCAAAGCAAATGATGCGGTAAGCAACAAGGACCTGGTTCAACATGTGCAATCGGTTGGCAATATCAAAAGCGATGCATCCAACACCGAACGGATCAACCGCTGGAAGTCGGCATGGAGAATGTTCCTGGAACGACCTTTTACAGGGTTTGGTCCCGGGACTTACCAGTTTGTTTACGGGCGATTCCAGTCGCACACAGATATGACACGCATCAGCACATTCAATGGTGATAAAGGCGGTTGTCATTCGGAATATTTGACCAGCCTGTCGGAAACCGGGTTGCCGGGTTTTATCATTTTGCTGCTATTGGCTTTAACTTCCATTCAAATTTCCATCAAAAATATTTACCGGAGTAAAGGCAAAACAAAACAACTTATACTTTCGGCATATCTCGGACTGATCACCTTTTATTTTCACGGGCTTTTCAATAATTTCATAGATACAGACAAGATGGCGTTGCTCGTGATCGGGGCCTGGGGGATTATCCTTTGGTGCGATGTTCGGTTATCGGCTGAAGAAAAGAATGCAGATTCAATTAAAATTTCCCTGTAAAGAACTTTTTTTTAAATAAATTCACCCCCTTCATCATGTTTAAAAAACTTTCCTCCCGGTTCAGCGCTGTTTTTTTTAACTCGGCCTTCCTGAGTCTTCCAGGTATTGCGAACCAGGTGTTGTCCATCGTGGTCATAAGGTTTTACAATGATACCTGGTGGGGACAGATTGTTGAAATGCAGTTGGTATATTATTTCATTTCTTCCGTCTCCACGTGGGGAAACAAGGAATATTTGCTGAGAGAATTCAGCAAGAAACCTTCGGGCCTGATCCATTTGTGGCAACTTTCGTTTACGGGTAGGGGCTTATTTATACTGGTACCCCTGATGATTTTACCCCTTTTAATATACCCGCTTTTCGTTGCTCTTAACCTGCTTTGCTGGGTATTGTTCCAGTTCATAAATCAATCCATTGAATCGTTGATCACTTTTGAAAGAAAATTTTTTATTGCTTTTATTTCCGAAATATTCGGTTTGCTTTTTTTATGTATTGCACTTTTTATTTTCAGGGATATCCTTTCTTTCGAATTGCTCATTTCATTTCTTAG
>JBIOHI010000148.1:0-5714 GCA_044448845.1 Bacteroidia bacterium | reverse complement strand
TCATATCCCTTTGCCATTTTTTTGATGCTTGGAAGGGTAATATCCCTTTCATCAAGTGAAGAAACAGATGCAGGTTTATTGATAAATACAAAATGTGCGTCTTCAGAAATAATTAAATCGGAAAAAGAATAATAGCTCGCCATTCTAATAATTACCAGATTTTTGCACGGTCTTTTTCATGACGATACATGGGATCACCTTTCCTGATCCCGAAAGCAGCATAAAATGACGGCAAATTAGGAAGCGGCCCCAATACCCTGAATTTCCCCGGAGAATGAGAATCGGTGACCACCTGCTGGCGCAAAAACTCGGGGCGTGAATTCACTCTCCAAACTTGAGCATAACCAATAAAGAAGCGTTGTTCCGGATCAAACCCATCGATCACTTTTCTCGGTTTATCTTTTAAAGATATCTGGTATGCATCAAACGCGATGGTAATTCCTGCAAGATCCGCAATATTCTCACCGAGTGTTAATTCGCCATTGACAAAAACCTTATCCTCCACCGAAAATTTATTGAATAAGTCGACTAAAATTTTAGTGCGTTCATCAAATTTCTTACGGTCGTCTTCAGTCCACCAGTTATTCATATTTCCTTTGGCATCATACTTTCGCCCCTGGTCATCAAAACCATGAGAAAACTCATGTCCTATCACCGCGCCTATAGCCCCGTAGTTAACGGCATCATCGGCACCGGGATTGAAAAAAGGAGGTTGCATGATTGATGCAGGAAATACGATCTCATTGTTCACCGGGTTGTAATAGGCATTCACCGTTTGGGGCAACATTTCCCACTCGGTGCGATCCACCGGTTTGAAAAGTTTTCCGATGTCTTCATTGTACGAAAATTCGCAAGCTTTATAATAGAGCTCGAGGTAAGAATCATTCCGGTTGATCTGCAATTTTGAATAATCTTTCCATTTATCGGGATAACCCAGTTTGCGCGAAAACGATAAGAGTTTCTCCATCGCTTTTTGTTTGGTGGAATCACTCATCCAATCCAGTTTTTGAATTCTTTGCGCAAATGCTTCGCGCAAATGATCCACCATTTCGTTCACCCTTTTTTTCGATTCGGCACTGAAGGCAACTTTCACGTATTCCTGTGCCACAAGTTCCCCGATGAGGGAATTGGCGGAAGCAACCACTCTTTTCCATCTCGGTTTTTGTTCCTTCACTCCTGTTAAAGTTTTCCCGTAAAAATCAAATGCGTATTGATTGGCCTGCCTCGAAACATACGATGAAGTTCCGTTTATCAATTTCCATTTGAGATAAATTTTCCACTGTTCTACCGTTACGATCTCGAACAAATGATTAAGGTGTTTGAAGAACTCGGGTTGGGCGATGAGGACTTCTCCGTCTCCGGTGATTTTAATTTGGTTCAGGTTCGTATAATTTTTCAAACTCACCAATGGTATCTGCGAAGCGAATTCATCCAGTTTCCATTTGTTGTATTGCTTTTCCTGGTCCCGCCTCTCCACGCGTGTCATACTGGCATGAGCCAGTTCTTTTTCAATGTGATAAACGATCTCGGCATCGGTCCTGCCATTATCGTAGCCATAAATCGTAAACATGTTACTGATAAAATTTTTATATTCATCGCGGATATTCACCGACTTTTCATCTTCCTTAAAATAATAATCACGATCGGGTAAACCCAATCCGCCCTGGGCGAAAAATGAAATATACCGATCACTCTTTTTGGGATCCTGGCCGACATCGAAAGAGAACAAACCCGAAATTCCTTTTTTGTGAAACTCGGCTATCATTTGAATGATCTCTCCCGTTGCTGAAATATTCTCGATTTTCTTCAGGTCGATCATAAGCAGCGCGGATCCTTCGTTCTCAGCCTTCATTGTATCCATGGCTACCCGGTAAAAATTTCCGATCTTCTCCCGCACGGAACCGGTTGCCGCATTTTTATCGGAACCTGCATCCTCCAAAACCTTGCGCAACAATTCATTATTGCGTTCATTGATCACCGAAAAGTTGGTCCATCGTGCCTCCGATGCGGGAATGGGATTTTTTTTGCACCAGTTTCCATTGGCGAACTGGTAAAAGTCTTTTCGGGGATTTACTTTTTTATTCATGCCTGCGACATCAACCCCCGGCTCCTTCACCTGATTGCCTGTTTGTGCCGAGCCATTGAAAATAAAAGATGTGAGGAGACTGAATGTAAAAATAAAAACTATTTTTTTATGCATAACTGACCTGGTAATAATGAGCGGTTTTTTCACTGCAAGTATATTTCACCTCTTACAATTTTTCATTAAATTTATTTTCTATAACTGATTTGCTTTATTTTAGCGGGATGAAAAATATTTTTTTAGCCATGTTGATCATAGTGACATCAGCCGTGTTCGCACAGCAACAAAATGTCAACCAGGTAACGGCACCTCCTAACCAGGAAACCAATTTTAACCAGAAATTGTTTTCCGATTCGCTGGCAGCGAGTTTTGTGATCATCATCAAAAAGGAAGTGAAGTTGCACCTCCACGCCCTGCACACCGAACATGTGTATGTAATAAGCGGGGAAGCCGTGATGAAACTGGGTGACAAAAATCTTTCGATCAAAGCGGGCGATGTCATTTTCATTCCAAAAGGAACTCCGCACAGCGTGAAAGTGACCTCTGCCGTTCCTTTAAAGATCATTTCGGTTCAGTCGCCCAATTTTGAAGGCAAAGACCGGATAGCCCTGGAATAAATTTCACATTTAATAAAAAATAATTTCATGGAATACAAAGCATCGCTCGACACCACCTCGAAAATTATTACAATCGGGGTTATCATAATTTTTTTAGCCATTGGATACCGAAACATAAAAGCATTGATTACTCATGCCGATGATTGGAGAGTGATTTTAATAAATTAGGCATCGATACTGTTTTTTGTTGCAACACTAATTATTTGCTATGTTTTATCACCCGGATCTTATGTAATAAATGAAACTGATCTGATCATCAAACGACCGGCCGGTGATGCAAAAATAAAACTTTCTGACATTGCCGAAATCAGAATGGCGAATGAAGGTGAATTGAAATGGATGCTCAGAACCTTTGGCAATGGCGGGCTTTTCGGTTATTACGGAAAATATTTTGTTTATGGCATTGGTACTTTAACTCTTTACACTACCAAGCTCACAAACCGGATTTTCATTCAAACCAAACAGGGAAAGAAATTTCTTATCTCACCGGATGATACAAGCCTCGCGGTAATGTTGAAAGAAAAGCTGACTCTAAAGTGACTATTTAATCACCACAATTTTCTGCATTTTCACTTCTTCGGAATTCGAATCTGTGATCTTCAAAAAATAAATTCCTTTAGATAAAAATTGAGTGCTAATAATTGTGGAATGTTCGAATGAGATATTTTCGGTCAAACTTTTCCCTGTGTAATCAAATAGTTGCGCATTTATTTTCGCGGATAAATTTGTTTGAATAGTCAATTCACCTGCAACCGGGTTTGGATAAACGAGGATCGAACTATTTTTTTTACCTAAATCAGTTGCAACCGTTCCTGTGGTGGTCTGATTTTGATAAACAAATGACAGATCATCCGGTTTTAAAATCGAGCCCGGAACCCAAGGAATGATCCCGAATTCATAGGCACCTGCATCAGGAAACTTCCCTTTGAATCCATCCGTCATGCCGGGGATCACACAACCAAAATCAATAGCGGGTGAATTTGCTTTGAGTGTGAAATTGAAGGCTGAAGAATTCACAAATCCCGGGTCGGCAATCGCCAAATTATTGGCACCGGTAGTATTCACATTCCAGTCTTTATTCGATAAATTATTTTTTACAATTTGGTTCACCAAACCTGTTCCGGGATTTCCGGTAGCACGAATCGCATTCACACAACTCCACACCGTGTTGTTATACACCTGGTGATTTACAGCCGAAGTATTGGTGAGTATGCCGTCAAAGCAATTCCAGATCACGTTGTGATGAACAACATACCCGGTATCATAATTATCAAGGTAAACTCCTGGTCCGGAGGCGTTGTTATCATGAATCCAATTGTAGGCGATCTGGGTTCCGTCACCATTGGTATGAAAGGAGTAGATCATTCCGAGATCGTGATTTAAGAATCCGCAATCATGGAGATCGTTGTATAAAATAGTTGCCGAACGGGTGGAACGGATTACCAGCACATCCCTTGCCGAATTAAAAATTCTCGAATGGGTAATCGTGTGACCTATTCCGATGGTGGCAACCGGTGCCGCATCTGTAGCCGACCAGTCGCAGTCGAGGATGAGGCAACTGTCCACCGTATTATTTTTCCCTCCTATACTTACTCCATCGCCCCAACTGTGTGCGATGTAACAATTCCTGACTGTGTTTCCTTCTCCTGACATCGCAACTCCTTTTCCTTTCCAGTGAGAAATAGAATAATCGTTCGACTGAAGCGGGTCCCTTCCCCATCCCTGGTCGAAATAAAAATAAGGTGTCGGATAAATAATGTTCGCATTGTTTAACCGGCATCCGGTTGACGATTCAAAACAAACGGTGGAGAAGATAAAGTGGATCCCGTTCACTTCTATAAAGTTTTTGCCGCTGCAGTTAAACCCGTAAATTCTTGTCCGCGCTTCCACGTGAATTTGATTTACTGATGAAGAATCTTTGGGATAATAGTACAACGTATCATTTTGCCAGTGCCATTCATTCAATGTATCAAGCGCGTTAAGATGATGAGTGATATAGCCTGTTCCATCCCCGAAATATGCGGAGCCGGTGGCGCTGTTCCAGGGTGATGAACGCTGTTTGCAATAAACCGCATCGCCTTTGGAACTATCGATCCTGCCATTTCCCGATATCCATTTGGCCCCAACCAAAGCAAAACAAGTTCCACCGGTCCAGTAACCATCCGGAAAATTCATATCATCAAAAACAGCTTTACCCGAAGACTGCACCGATACCTTTTTCCATCCCTGGGTGCTCAAATGATTTCCCCTGAAATTAGGATACATCGCTTCCGATGCCAGCGAATTATCAACCGATAATTGCAGAACTGTATCAGGTGCAAATGCCCTGAATATGCCATTTCTAAAATAATTCCAATTGGATATTTTGTCGGTGCCGGTGATGCGTACGGTATCATTCTGATAATTTCGAAAAACCAAATGCGAAGTCGAAGTGCCACTGTTGACCGGGACCACTGTTTCGCGGTAAGTTCCTCCATGTATATAACAGGTATCGCCAGGGATCATAATGCTCGCAGCTTTCTGAATGGTTTTGAACGGATGTGAAATCGTTCCGCTATTCGCATCCGAACCGTTGGTTGAAACATAATATTGCCCTGACGCTTTTACAGCACCAAAAAAACACATGATTAAGAGAAGGCAGTGAAGGTTAGATTTCACTTTTAAATTTGCGATGCTACAATTTTAACAGAAAGTTGGAATTTTCAGCGTGGTGAAAAAAAATATTTTAGAATATTACGAAAAACAGAAATAAATGGAAGGTTTTAATCACGCTGGCAAACAAAAATACCCCGTGAGTTCATCACGGGGTATTCCATTTTTGGTTAAATTATTTTTACAACTGCGCCTGCAGTTTATTTGCAAGCACATGTTTGGGAACTGCGCCCACCTGTTTGTCAACCATTTTACCGCCTTTAAAAAACAACAAGGCTGGGATACTCATGATCCCGTAATCAGTTGCCACTCTCGGATTATGATCAACATTTAATTTTCCAATCAATGCTTTTCCTTCATAT
>JBIOHI010000147.1:0-5715 GCA_044448845.1 Bacteroidia bacterium | reverse complement strand
GCTCTGTACCAGGTAATAGCCACGGCTGTTAATACAACAGGGTTGGGAGTTGCTTCAACTCCGCTTGAAATCCGGTCGTTCTGAAATTAGTCATCAGTCATTAGCGACTGGTTATTAGTTTCTGCTGTTCAAAGCCATCTTTCCTGATGCATCGGGAAGGGTGGCTTTTTTTAGTACGATTCAGTTGAAAACGTGATAATGATTTTGTAGCGGAGGGTTGCCTCTGAAGGTAAAATCGCAATAATTTACCGGACTTTTTCATTGACGTTTAGTGCATAAAATCAGACAGTGTTAATTTTTTTCCGTCCATAAAAAATAAAATGCGTTTATTTGCGCCCGGTAAAAAAATATAAATGGCAAAAAATCTTGTAATCGTGGAGTCGCCTGCAAAGGCGAAGACTATTGAGAAATTTCTCGGAAAAGATTTTACCGTTAGGTCATGCTTTGGCCACATACGCGACCTCGCTAAAGGCGATAATGCGATCGATGTAAAAAATAATTTCACTCCACGGTACGAAGTACCCGCAGATAAAAAAGCCGTGGTAGCCGACCTGAAAAAATTATCCAAAGATGCTGACATGATCTGGCTGGCATCGGACGAGGACCGGGAAGGGGAAGCTATTTCGTGGCATCTTTCGGAAGTGCTCGGGCTGGATGCAAAAAATACGAAACGAATTGTTTTTCACGAGATCACCAAACCGGCCATTTTAAAAGCGATCGAAAATCCAAGGACGATCGACAAACACCTCGTGGATGCGCAGCAAGCCAGGCGTGTACTCGACCGGCTTGTTGGTTTTGAGCTTTCGCCCATTCTCTGGAAAAAGATCAAAGGAAATCTTTCCGCTGGAAGAGTTCAGTCGGTTGCAGTAAGATTGATCGTAGAGCGCGAACGGGAAATAAATAATTTTGATTCCACTTTTGCTTACAAAGTTTCTGTGCAATTTTTGGTCGGTTCAAAAATAATGAACGCGGAATTGCCAAAACGATTCAACACATTTGAAGAAGCGGAAAATTTCGTGATCAAATGCAACGGGGCTACTTTCACTATTAAAAACCTGGAGGTGAAACCGGCAAAAAAATCTCCGGCACCACCATTTATCACTTCTACTTTGCAGCAGGAAGCAAGCCGTAAACTCGGGTATTCTGTTTCGCAAACCATGGTGCTTGCGCAAAAATTATACGAAGCAGGTCTTATCACTTACATGCGAACTGATTCAGTGAATTTATCCGACCTCGCGTTGAATACATCGAGAAAACAAATTCACGAACAGTTTGGTGAGGAATACGCGCAAACCCGAAAGTACACAACCAAAAGCGCCAGTGCACAGGAAGCACACGAAGCTATTCGCCCGACTTATTTTGAAAACTCAAGTGTGAACATCGGCAAACAGGAATCGCGTTTGTACGAGTTGATCTGGAAACGTTCGATCGCTTCGCAAATGGCCGATGCGCAAATTGAAAGAACGGTTGCCACCATCGGCATTTCCACGACCGATGAAAATTTAATTGCTACGGGTGAAGTTTTAAAATTTGAAGGTTTCTTAAAAGTGTACCTCGAATCAAATGATGACGATTCGGAAAATACAACGGATGAAAATTCAACCATGCTTCCACCACTTTCTGTGGGAGATAATTTAATTTTGAAACAACTCGAAGCAGTGCAACGATTTGGAAAACCTGCAGCACGATATACCGAAGCGAGTCTCGTGAAGAAGCTTGAAGAACTTGGCATCGGCAGGCCTTCCACGTATGCTCCAACTATTTCAACCATTCAAAAAAGAGGTTATGTTATAAAAGAAGACCGGGAAGGAAAAGAGCGTGAGGTAAAAATGATCATCCTCGAAAACAACTCGGTGCGGAATGAAACAAAAACCGAAAAATACGGGTTTGAAAAATCAAAATTATTCCCAAGTGACCTGGGAATGATCGTGACTGATTTCCTCACCAAACATTTTGAGGATATCATGAATTACAATTTTACCGCTTACATCGAAAAAGAATTTGATGAGGTGGCGAACGGGCAACTTGAATGGAATAAAATGATCGAATCGTTTTATACCCCGTTCAGTATTGATGTGAAAAAGACCACCGAAACAGCCGAAAGGCAAAGCGGAGAGCGGAATCTTGGCATTGATCCGGTGACCGGAAAAAATGTATATGTGAAAGTGGGAAGGTTCGGTCCGTTTGCACAACTGGGTGAAAATACCGAAGACGAGAAACCTAAGTACGGAAAATTGCGCACCGGCCAGATGGTGGAATCCATCACGCTGGAGGAAGCGATCGAATTATTCAAACTTCCGCGCGTGGTTGGTGTGTTCGAAGAAAAAGAAATGAAAGCCTCCATCGGAAAATTCGGGCCGTACATTGTGCACGACAATAAATTTTATTCCATCCCGAAACCCGAAGATGCATACACCATCGATGCGGAAAGATCCATCGAGATCATCAAAGCAAAAAGAATAGTGGAAGCCAACAAACTGATCAAAGCCTTTGCTGAAGATGAAAATTTAAAATTGCTGAACGGCCGCTGGGGGCCATACCTCGCTTACGGAAAAAATAATTTTAAGATTCCGAAAGATAAAAAACCCGAAACGCTTACCTTTGAAGAGTGCATGGAAATTGTGGGACCGATCCCTGAAGAAAAAAAGGAAAAGGCTCCAAAAAAGACCGCACCTAAAAAGAAAAAAGCAACGGCAAAAAAAGCAAAATAAACCATGCTGAGTGAAAAGGAAGTCATATCATTGATTTCGCTTCTTGATGATGAAGACCATGAAGTGGCACATATCGTTGAACAAAAACTTTTATCCCTGGGAACAGATGTGATACAGTTGCTCGAAAACGAATGGAGTTCCGTAAAGAACATGGAGCAACAACGGAAGATCGAGAACATCATTCACCATATCCAGTTCTCCAAATTACTCGAAGACCTTCGCAACTGGAGCCACCGGCAGAATCCCGACCTGCTCGAAGGTGTGTTGCTCATTTCACGTTACCGCTATCCCGAGATCGACCGCCAAAAGATCATCAATGAGATCGATAAGATTCGCCTTGATACCTGGCTCGAGCTTCACCATGAATTGTCTCCTTACGAAAAAGTTCGTGTTTTGAATCATGTATTTTACGCTATACATGGTTACAAAGGCAACACCGATAATTATCATGATCCGCAAAATTCTTTCATCAATAACGTGATCGAATCCAAAAAAGGAAACCCGATCATGCTGGCGGTGATTTATATTTTGGTTGCTCAGCGGTTGAATATTCCGGTGTTCGGTGTGAACCTTCCGCAGCATTTTGTACTGGCATATAAAGATATTCCCCCCCCGGTTGACACACCGGAGAATTTCAATACCCAGCACCTGATGGATCATAAGCAGGGAAAGGTTTTGTTTTACATCAATGCATTCAATAAAGGTTCTGTTTTTTCAAAAGCGAACCTTGAGCAGTTCCTGATCCAGATAAAAATTGAGCCGAAGTTTGAATTCTTCGAATCCTGTTCGAATATTGATATTGTAAAACGTGTTTTGCGCAACCTGACCGTAGCGTATGAGAAAAGCGGGAAAGAAAATAAAATGAAGGACATCCAGCAGATGCTTGCAGTGCTTGGTGAACCGCCATTGGATCATTTCGAGGACATCACCGGAGGGAAAGATATCGGGAACGAGTGAATTCTTGCGGTTTTTTAATCAAACTTTTTCAGTTCTTCGTACACCCGGCTAACCGGTAATCCCATCACGTTATAAAAACACCCGTTAATTTTTTCAACGGCAGTGTAACCGAACCAATCCTGTATTCCATAACTCCCCGCTTTATCCAATGGTTTGAAATTTTTAATATAATACCAGGTATCTTCATCCGAAAGCTTTTTGCAATACACTTCGCTTCGCTCATAAAAAGTAACCGATTTGTTTTTTGAACGAAGACAAACCCCGGTAAAAACTTCATGCATGTTGCCGCAAATTATTTTCAACATTCGAAAAGCGTCATCCTCGTCCAGTGGCTTGTTGAGAATCATTCCGTTTATCCAAACGATCGTATCGGCAGTTAAAAGAATCTCATTTTCTTTCAATTCAAACGGGCAGTCGTCCGCTTTTTTTCCGGCAAGAAATAAAGCGATCTGCTCTGCTCTTAATCCTTCAGGGAAATTTTCATCCGTATCGAAAAGATGAATCTCAAAATCCAGCTCCAGTCCTTTGATCAGTTCCTGTCTTCGCGGGGATTTGGATGCGAGGATTATTTTTTTTTCCATATTTTTCTCAGCGTTTCAATATCCAACTGATCTTTCAAACGGTTTGATGCTTGTTTGGCTTTAATCAAATCTTCTCTCGAAAGAGTACGCAATTCAGTTTTTTCAAGAATTTTCATTTCGGCATTTTTGAAAGCATCTGAAAATTCAACTCCTTTCAAAGATGTCAGTAAATCTATCTGACTTGGAGTTCTGCCAAACCTAAAAACGTCATTTTTATTCGAAAGAAATTTTTTTACGGTCATATCAAAAACCGGCATCTTGAATTGATTAAAAGCCAAAACAATTCTGTCATAGTTTTCTCCAGTTTTATTTACCCAAATATCCATGTCACCCGTGCTTCTTCCAAAGCCGTGAGCGATAACTGAAAAACCACCAACCAAAATATATTCAACTTTGTTTTGATTGAACGCATCAATAAAATCTATGAAATCCTGATTGAAAATACTTCCCATTTAATTCTGCTTCTGTTTTACAATTTCAAAAAAATTCCTGTCGAATTTCGGAGGGTTTTCAGGATTGATACGATAAGTGATACATGTCAACTCCCAAGCTACTTCTAATCTTTCAGAAACAGTTAATGAATTCCAGTATGCTCCTTCGTCATCGGCTTCTTCGAATGTTTGTATTTTAAAAGCTGTTCTGTCTAACTTGTGCATTTGTGCAATTTAAAACTCTAAATTATATTTTTCAGCAAGAGATTTCAAATCTTCCAAAACTTTTCCATCCAACGGAATTCCGTTTTTGATTCTCTTCTCCTCCTCTGCAAATTCAGGTTCTCCGGGAATAAGAACTTTTTGGTTTGCATTTATCGGTTGTGCATTTTTCATTCGTTCGATCCAGTTGTCCATATTTATTTTAAAATCTTGAACCGCGCGAAAAGCATCAATTCTCATTGCTCCAAGAAAATGACCGATCCCTTTTCCCGGCAAATTTTCCAATGGATTCAAAAACGAAACAAACGGTGGAACCCACACACCATAATTCGCTCCCGAAAGAACTGCACTTAAAATATCCACCACCGCGCTCAGTGCGTAACCTTTGTGCCCGGCTGCATCGTGCGCACTTCCAAGCGGCAGCAGCGCACCGCCTTTTTTCAAAATATCGGCATCAGTCGAATCATTTCCATCGGCATCCTGAACCCAGCCTTTCGGAATTTGTTTTCCTGTTCGTTGGGCAATTTCCAATTTACCATTCGCAGCCGAAGAAGTTGCCATATCAACCACAACCGGTTTAAATTTTCCCGCTGGAAAAACATAACACACAGGGTTTGTTCCTAAAATTCTTTCTTTCGAAAAAGTGGGAGCCATGAGCGGGCTTGCATTCGTCATCGCAATTCCTATCATGTCGTACTTCAAGGCGCGCATGGCATGAAAAGCAGCAATCCCGAAATGATTTGAATTTTGAACTGCTACCCAACCTGTTCCGACATTTTTTGCTTTTTCAATGGCGATATCCATTGCATTTGG
>JBIOHI010000146.1:0-5724 GCA_044448845.1 Bacteroidia bacterium | reverse complement strand
TCATTAATACTTTTGTGTCACTAACTATCAAAATCATTATTCGAAATTACTAACTGACTAAATCTTCTTATTATGAAAATGAAAAATTTTATCACCCAACTCATTATTTTTTTACTGGTAAACTCATCCGGAATGCAAGATACACTTGCGCAAATAGGTAACGAAAGCGGGATCGTTTATGTTTCGCCAACCAACGCAAGTTACCTCAATCACCCAGCCACGGATATCCTTGTTCGTTTTAATTCAAGTGAGTCGGCATCCTCTGCTTTACAAAATAATTTTTCCGTGATGGCAAACGGAACTCCGGTATCATGCAGTGCAAAAATATTGGATGATACTAAAACTATTTTGATTCACCCATTGAACCGTCTTCCGGTCAATGCAAAAATATCAGTGTCATCGACCGGGAAAAGTTCCGGTTCCCTGAATTATTATTTTTATACCACCGGTAAAATAACTAATCAGTTCGTAAATAATGAAACATTCGCTCCTTCACAAAATTCGAATTTCTACAAATCCTCAGGGCAATCAAGCACCCGGGTTGACAGTCTGGTTGCCGGGCAAATTCCTTTAACAGTTACTGCTAATAATCATTCTTCAACCGGGTATTATTTTATTTCGACCATTGAATACAATCCAAATATAAAAAACCGGAACATGATCCTGGATGCCAACGGCAAGATCATTTTTGACAGGACCGCACCCTACTATACTTTGGATTTTAAAAAATTAAATGATAACAATTTCAGCTATTATAATTGGAAAGACAGTTCGTATCGTTTGCTGGATATTAATTTTAACGAGATCGACACGATCAAAGCAGGAAATGGTTACATCACGGATAACCACGAATTGCAATACGATAAAAATAACGGGCATTATTTACTTTTAGCACAGGAAACAGTGAACATCAATATGGCCGACAGTGTAACCGGTGGAAATCCGAATGCAAGGGTTCTCGGGCTCATCATCCAGGAACTTGATCAGAATAAAAATGTGGTTTTCGAATGGAAAACGCTCGATCATTTACCTGTTACGGCAAGCCTCGGGCAAAACCTTACCGCTGCAAATATTGATTACATCCATTGCAATTCCATAGAAATTGAAAGTGATACCAGTTTATTGTTATCGTCACGGCATTTATGCGAGATCACACGTATCGACCGGAGAACCGGAGCGATCATATGGCATTTCGGGCTCCATTCTCAAAACAATGATTTTGTTTTCCAGGACGACACAGTCGGTTTTACTTACCAGCACGATGCAAGAAGATTGCCTAACGGGCACATCACTTTATTTGATGATGGAAATTTGCGAAGCGGAACTGAGCAATATTCGCGTGCCATTGAATACGAACTGGATGAAGTGAATAAAACAGCACATCTCGTGTGGCAATATCGAAATACACCCGATGTTTATTCGCCTTTCATGGGAAGTGTTCAGCGCTTGCCTAATGGTAATTCCGTGATCGGTTGGGGTGGTGCATCCGACCATACGGTATTAACCGAAGTTGATTCAAACAACCAAAAAGTTCTTGAGGTGAACATGCCCCAGGCATACAGTTACCGGGCGTTTCGTTTCGACATCGCGAATATCATCAATTCAAACCAGGTCGTACTAAATAATCCTTCCCGTTTAGATTTTTGTAACACCGATTCCCAGAATGTGATTCAAAATGTGAGTACTTATTTTCTTCCTTCCAACCCGGCAACGAATTTTATTTATGAAAGCCATGTTTCAAATGACACGGCCACTATTATCACTAAAACTGATCATGATTTTTATAATTACGGAAATGCTTTTTTAAACTTTGAATACAACACGATGAATCAAAAGGATACTTTGATCTGTAAAGGATCAACCGTAAAATTAAGCATGTCAGGAAATTGTTCGAATGCAACTTATTTGTGGTCAACTTCCGATTCGTCTGCGACTGTTTCGGTTTCTCCAACTATTACCACACCTTACTGGGTTGACATCACCAGCGGGAATTATACACGCAGGGATACTGTGCTGATAACGGTTTCGGAAGTTCCCGGTTTTTCGATCAGCGGTGTAAAACTGTTCAGCTTGCCGTATCAGAATGAAACCTATTTTGTTCCTTACGATAATACGTATAAATATAGTTGGAGTGCCGACCGGGGAACCATTACCTCCGATCCGAATTTAAATTCCATTTCATTTCAAACGGACAGTACCTTTACTTCAAATATCACTTCGGTTATCACAAACCAGAATGGTTGCTCGAACAGTGCAAAGTTCACCGTTTCTTACCAACCTGTTTTAACCGGGATAAATAATGCAACCCATTCGGAAAATTACCAGGTTTATCCGAATCCAACAACAGGAACGATCACAATTGAAGCAAAAAATAATTTTGACTATCAGCTTTACGATCTCCAGGGAAGAGTGATCAGATCATCGTCAAGCATTAATTTAAGCGGGCTAACAATGATGGCCATTGATGATCTCCCCTCAGGAATTTATACCTTATTCATCATATCCGGTAATAACCTGGAGCGGTATAAAATTGAAAAATTATGACAGGGAGGAAAAGAATCGGACACACTTTTATGCAGGATTTTAATTACCCGGCATGGGAGGTTCCGGTTCTTCCTGGTTCTTTTCTTTCTTGAATTCGAGTTTCCCAAACTTGTATGTGATATTGATCCCGAAGGAACGGTAAGGCAATTGGCGCAAACTCGTCATTCTAAAATTTTGCCCGTTGAGAACTGTTTTCTGATCCACGTATTCATTAAAAGGATTGGTGGTCGTAAATGCAAAACTTGCTTTTTTATGGAAAAACAATTTCCGGAATGCAAAATTATACGTGGTGAAGGAAGGCATGGTTCCCTGAACGCCCACGCGTGGTGAATTGAAATTGCCAAACGCCTCCATTACCAAAGTACTTGTAACCTGGTAACTCACATTCAGGTTGACACGGTAATTGAATCCGCTCACGTTGTAACCCGGATCGATCGTATTGGTGATGTATCGTTGAAATGCTGCAAGATTGCTGCGCAAACTTATTTTGGAAGTGGCAGGAATCGAAATATAAACGTTCATCCCATAATTATTTTCGAGACCGATATTCTGCCGCGTGGACACAGAAACATTTTTGTAAACCGAATCACCTATGGATAAACTAGGGTAGTAAACAGTGTACGGCTGAATATCGTAATTCGATCTGCGGGAGAAGATCGCCACATAAATATTGGCACCTTTCTCAAACGACTTGTTGTATCCCAGTTCGATGTTATCAGCTATTTCAGGTGCGAGACCAGGATTCCCGGTAAAAATATTTTTTGGATCCGATAAATTATAGAACGGATTCAGGTCGCGGTAATCCGGCCGCTGGATGCGGTGTGTGTAGCTCAGCTTGAGTGTTTGATTTCCTTTGAAGGTGTGCGAAATGAGACCGGAAGGAACCACGCTGTTGTAAGGATTGATGCTCACATTCGGGAAGTCGGCTTTGGTTTCGGTGTATTCATCGCGGCATCCAACGCGAAGATCAAAATATTTTAATTTGAAAGTAGCGGAAATATAAGCGGCATATATATACCGGTTGTAATTAAGGGCATTTGATTGTTGAGCATTATACACGAACTCACTGTTTGACGGGTTGAACAAAGATACATCGGTGGAAGTAATAACCTGGCTCAAAACTGTTTTCGCCCCGGTTTCAAGGATGACTGCTTTGCTCAAAGGATGAGTGTAGTTGATGGAAATATTGGTTTGTCGGTCAGTTCCCGGGTTATTTGCATTGGAGCCACTGTAAGCAGTGTTTGATGAATCCTTTTGTATTTGCTGGTAGTAAGAAGAATTGATTCCGTAAGAAGCATTATATAAAATGTCTAATTCCTGGTCTTCTTTAGCAAAAGTTTTTTTGTAGCTGATGCTCCAGTCATACGTTTGAAAATGAAAACGATTGTTGGCATCGATCGAATTATAAACATTGGAAAGAGTGTTCCCGTTCACATCCTGAAGCAAAGATTGGCGCGTGGTTGCACCGATTCCGGAGTTGGCATACGAATTATAACTGAACGATGCAGTGATATTATTTTTCTTGTTCAGTTCCCAATCCATGTTCAACCCGGTTTGATAACCGAGACGGTAAAAATCGCTGTTACCGTTTTGTATCAGTCTTGATGTTTGATTGGAGGAGGCATCCTGAGAGGTACGGTCCATGGCGTTCAAAGTAGTGGAAGTAAGCATCCCGTTTCCGCTCAAAAATGCATTTACCCCGAAATTTCCTTTTCGTGCACTCAGGTTGAATGAACCGTTCTCCAGCCGTGTTCCTGCTGAAAGTGATACATTTCCATTGATTCCCTGTGCCGTTGTTTTTTTCAAAATGATATTGATGATGCCACCTGTTCCTTCGGCATCGTACTTTGCACCCGGGCTGGTGATCACTTCAATGCTTTGTATCTGGCTGGCGGGAATGGATTGTAAGACGTCTGCAAGGTTATTCCCAAACATGGTGGAGGGTTTCCCATTGATCAGGAAACGTATGTTGGCATTGCCCTGCAATTCGACATTACCATTCACATCTACCGAAACCTGCGGAACTTTTTTCAGCATGTCGGTTGCCACGCCACCTTGTGAAGTGAGGTCTTGTTCAGCATTGTAAACGATCTTGTCAATTTTATTTTCGATCAGGCTTTTTTGTGTACTGATCGTAACTTCCTTCAATTGGGTTTGTTTACTTACCAGTTTTATCACTTTAAACGATACAGTCGAGTTGGTTTTGGAAATAACAATGCTTTTTACCACCGTTTGATACCCGATGAAATAAATAAAGAGTTTGTAATTACCTTCAGCAATGTCGTTCAATACGAATGAACCTGATTCATCGGTGGTGGTTCCGTTGACCATTTTATCTTTTCCATCATTGCCCCCCTGAGCAAGGCTGATGGTGGCATAATCCACCGGCTTGCCTGTGATGGAGTCTATGATCTTACCGGTGATCTTTCCCTTTGCTTTAACAGGGATCTGTTGCGCTTTTAAATGAAAAGCAAACAGGAGAAAAAGAATACCAAGGCTTATTTTTAAAGGGTGGTTGAATGACATGAATAAAGTTTCCAAATGTATGAACGTTTTTGGTTCAAAAAAACACTTGCCATTAAATTTATGCGAGTACTTTGATTAGTCAGATTGAAGGAGAATTTTCCCAAGCCAGGAGTTTTGTTAGCCGGGGTTTGATGAGGGGCCCCAAATGGAACTTTTAAATCTAATATTCAGTATCCACAGGCTTCCTGGTAGCTTTTGAAATTTATTTATCTACGTTTTATAATGCAATTTTAATCTTTATATTAATTACTGATGTTTAATTAGTTAAGTTTTATAATATCATATTTAAAGCCATTCATTTTGATTATACATATTTTCATATAAATTTGTTTTTGCATTTAACAACTAAAATCATGGGTACAGCAAACATTCAATTCGAACTCTCTTCTTTATATAAGGAAGAAGTTGACCACATTCAGTTTGTCAGCGAAGATGTTTTGGTTTCAGAAGATCAGAAATCAATCCGGCAAAAACAGTTAGCAAAAGCTCTGAACCTTGGCCACATGGAGAAATCAAAGAGCAAGATTGTTTTTGCTACCAACGAAGGTTTGAAAAAACTGGAATCAATGGTTTTTGGTATGGACGATCACGAGGTGTTGCTGAAAGCGGGTATCTATATCCCGATTCACTCGATTTGCCACGTGGCGGTACTTT
>JBIOHI010000145.1:0-5745 GCA_044448845.1 Bacteroidia bacterium | reverse complement strand
TACCTGAAGCGATCGCAGAAATAAAAAAGGGAAACCTGGTAATCGTGGTGGATGACGAGGACCGGGAGAATGAAGGGGATTTTCTGACAGCGGCACAAAATGTTACGCCAAAGATCATCAACTTTATGGCAACGCATGGACGGGGATTGATTTGCGCTCCATTAACCGAACAACGTTGTGTAGAACTTGGATTGGATCTTATGGTTGGCGATAACACCGCGATTCATGGAACGCCATTCACCATATCAGTGGATCTTTTGGGAAAAGGGTGTACCACCGGAATTTCAGCCCACGACAGGGCAAAAACTGTTAAAGCCTTAGTTGATCCGAAAACAAAACCGGAAGAGCTTGGCAAACCCGGACATATTTTTCCGCTCAAAGCGCAAACCAATGGTGTGTTGCGAAGAGCCGGTCATACCGAGGCAGCGATTGACCTTGCCCGGCTTGCAGGATTTGATCCCGCAGGTTGTATCGTTGAAATTTTGAATGAGAACGGTACCATGGCGCGCCTGCCCGACCTTGTATTAGTTGCAAAAAAATTCAATCTCAAACTCATCACCATCAAAGATCTGATCGAGTATCGTTTAAGCAATGAATCATTGATCAGGAGAATTATATCAGTGGATCTTCCCACAAAATATGGCGCGTTTGAATTGCTCGCTTACGAACAGGTGGATACCGGCCAACAACACCTGGTTCTGAAAAAAGGAAACTGGAAAAAGAATGAACCGATTCTGGTTCGTGTGCATTCATCCTGCATCACCGGGGATATCTTTCATTCGATGCGGTGCGATTGCGGTGACCAGTTGCATAAGGCCATGGAGATGATCGAACGCGAAGGTAAAGGTGCGTTGATCTATATCAACCAGGAAGGAAGAGGGATTGGCCTGATCAATAAACTGAAAGCATACAAATTGCAGGAACAGGGATTTGATACGGTAGAAGCTAATTTAAAACTCGGATTTAAAATGGATGAACGCGATTATGGTATCGGTGCACAGATCATCCGCGACATCGGTATTCATAAAATGCGTTTGATTACAAACAACCCTACGAAACGTGCCGGTTTGATCGGTTACGGGCTGGAAATAGTGGAGAACGTTCCCATAAAATCCGTTCCGAACAAGCACAATAAAAACTACCTGCTGACAAAGAAAAATAAAATGGGACACGATATTTAGAAAAATAGTTAATAGCTGATGGATCATAGTTCATAGAATAATTAATAACGCAATAAAGAATAACCATTGAAGAATTTATTTAAACCAGGAGATAAAAAAAAATTTTCAAAAGTGGTGAAAGAATCCGACACTGCGGCTTTTGAAAGCGGTGAAGTGCATCCGGTTTATTCAACATTTGCCATCTGTAGAGATGCTGAGTGGGCTGGCCGGTTGTTTGTTTTAGAAATGAAAGAAGTGGATGAGGAAGGCATCGGAACTTTTCTCCACATTGATCATCGTGCACCTGCTATGGTCGGTTCCAAAGTTGAGTTTACTGCGACACTAAAAAACATTACAGCGAATTCGGTTGTTTGTTCGTTCGAGGCAAAAGTAAGAGATAAAATCATTGCCTCGGGCGAAACAGGTCAGAAAATTTTGAAAAAAGAGAAATTAAAATCGTTATTTGTAGACCTCAAATCCTGACGATGCAGATTGATCTATCCGGAAAAAACGCTTTGGTGTGTGGTGCTTCCCGCGGGATCGGAAATGCCATCGCCATCCTGTTCGCAAAACTCGGTGCCAACGTTACGCTTGTTGCACGTAATTCGGCATTGCTTGAAAGGATACTTCGCGACTTAGACAAAACAAAAGGGCAGATACACGATTTTATTGCGGTAGATTTTTCAAAACCGGAAGAGCTGAAAGAAAAGATCACAGGCAAAGTAAATGAACCGAAGGTGTATCACATCCTCGTGAACAATTCAGGTGGTCCGCCTGCCGGGCAGGCTATTGATGCGGAATTGCACGAATATATTGAGGCATTCACCAACCATCTTTTGTGCAACCAGGTATTGGTGCAGGCGCTTGTTGACGGAATGAGAGCTTCGGGTTATGGAAGAATAATCAATATTATTTCCACTTCGGTCAAAGCTCCCATCAAAGGTTTGGGTGTAAGTAATACTATTCGCGGAGCGGTTGGGAATTGGAGTAAAACGCTCGCCAATGAGTTGGGGCAATATGGAATTACTGTGAATAATATTTTACCCGGGGCTACATCCACCGATAGGTTGAAGCAGATCATTGAAGTAAATGCCTCGAAAAAAAACCAGGAGATCAATGAAGTAACGAATGAAATGCTGAAAGAAATTCCATTGGGAAGATTTGCTTCACCTGAAGAAACTGCTTATGCAGCAGCATTTTTGGCCAGTGAATATGCAGCCTATGTTACGGGAATAAATTTACCGGTTGACGGAGGAAGAACACCTAACTTGTAATTAAAAAATAAAAATAAGTAATTAACCCTAAAGAAAAATAAATATGAAAAAAGGAATCATTAAAACGGCAATCATTTTATTCGCTGCATTTCAATTGACCAATGCGAACGCGCAATTAACATTACCACAACCAAGTCCGAAAGCATCGGTGATGCAAACGGTAGGTTTAACTGACATTACCATTGATTACAGCAGCCCCGGTGTGAAGAACAGGACGATTTGGGGCGAAGTGGTTCCTTTTGACAAGATATGGAGAGCCGGGGCTAACTCAGCTACAAAAATCACTTTTAGCAAAGACGTAACGATTGAAGGTACAATTGTTCCAAAAGGATCGTATTCCATTTTTATTATTCCTTCAAAAGCAGAATGGATTGTTGTTTTGAACAAAAACGCGACTGCCTCTTCAGATGAATACAAACAGGAAATGGATCTGCTTAGAGTAAAATCAAACCCGGTTGCTATCCCGAACAGGGAAAGACTTGCATACACCATTACAGATTTTACGGAAGACATGGCAACTATTTCGATGGAGTGGGAAAAAGTAAAAGTTTCATTCACTGTTCAGCTTGCAACCGAAAAACAAGCTGTTGAGAATATCGATAAAACATTGAACAATACCTGGAGCGCTTATAATAGTGCCGCACGTTTTTACTTCGACAAGAAAGATTATTCAAAAGCACTCACTTATGTTAATCAATCGCTAAATCTTTCCGAACAATGGTTCAATTGTTGGGTGAAAGCTCAAATCTTAAATGCCACCGGGGTAAAAGAAGAAGCTTATAAATATGTACTCAAAGCGAAAGAGCTCGGAGACAAGAACGTGCAGGGATTTTTTATGAAAACACAGGTGGAAAAAGCTTTGGAAGAATGGAAACCTGCTGAAGGGAAGAAGAAGAAATAGAATACCCATTTCCTTTTTTATTTTTACTAAACCCCTTACTATTACTGGTAGTTTCACCAGTCAAATCGCAGTAACTTTTAAAACTAAAATCATTTTTTTGGGTGACTAAAGTCATGTTGTCGGCTTCTTTTTCGTAATAGATTTGTAACGAAAATTTTACAAACTAATTTGGTGAATTTGCTATGACAGTTAATAAAAAATTTGAAAAGATAAGTTGTAAATCATGTACAAATTCTAATTGCTTCGTCAGACAATTTTGTACACCGGAATGGATAGAGAAAATAGATCAGAAAAAATATCAGACCTTTTATGAACAGGGACAATTTATCATCCACGAAGGTGCCCCGGTATTGGGAATTTATTTTATTCAGAATGGTAAAGTGAAAGTGCTCTCACGTGGATTGACCGGCAAGCACCAGATCGTCAGGTTTGCACGTGAAGGGCATATTTTGGGTCACCGCGGTGAAGGAAATGACGTGTATCCCATCAGTGCGGTTGCCATGGAATCTTCCCTGATCTGTTTCGTAGATAACCACATTCTTTCCGAATTATTTCAGCAAAATCCCGAGTTCACTACCGGGCTGATGATGTATTATTCACGTGAATTACGAAAGATGGAAGACCGGATGAAGAATATTGCGCAAATGAACATCCGCGAAAAAATTGCGGAGTCACTTTTATTGATGTATGAAGTTTTCGGAACGAATGAACAAAATGAAATTGATATTCATTTCACCCGCGAAGATATTGCAAACCTTGCGGGCACTACAGCCGAGCAGGTGGTGAGGCAATTCACCGATTTCGAGGAAGAAGGTTTGATCAAGAAGAATGCAAGAAAGATCCAACTTGTGAACATGGATAGACTACAAAGGATCATTCGCGATCATAATCCGCATCACATCGAGTTTGAAAGGAACGGTTGATTACAACTTATTTTTTACCGGCAATTTTTTTCAACATGTTCCTGAAAATAAAAAAATGGAACGGAAGCATGGAATACCAGTAATTTCTCCCGGCAATTCCCTGCGGGCGGAAAGTTGCCGTTTGTTTCAGAAAATAGCGGTTATGAAAATTCACGATGGAAAACTCGAGCCATGCTTCACCCGGAAGTTTCATTTCGGCAAACAGCAGCAAACGGTGGTTTTTTTTATCGGCAAGGATGACTCTCCAGAAATCCACAGCATCACCAGGCTGAAGTTCTGATTCATTTCTTCTTCCCCGGAGCAATCCTACTCCTCCGAAAAGCTTATCGATAATTCCGCGGATCCTCCATAACGCATCGGCATAATACCATCCATGAACTCCACCGATGCCGAAAAATCTTTCAGCAACTTCTTCCACTTTATCTGCTTCGATCTCTGTCCAACGCCTGTCTTTGTAACATCCGAAGGTAGGTACTTCAATGTATTCGTTGATATCAAGGTGGTGAAGGGTGCTGGATGAAGCATCCTTCCAACTTGAAACCACCATGTTTTGCTGGATCATCTGGAAAGCGAGCTTAATAGCATCTTTGTAAGAGATCAGTTCCTGTGGCAGGATTTCAAGAACGGATTTATTCAGGCAGACCACATCGTTTTTCAAACTTTCAATGAGTTGCCTGGCAATAGTGAAGTTGGTTGAAGTTAGAAAATATAACCAGTAGGAAGAAAGTTTCGCGGTGACAAAAGGGAAAGTGAGTATGAAGCGTCTGTACCCGCGCACTTCTGCAAACCGGAGCATCATTTCTTTGTAAGAAAGTACATCCGGTCCACCGATCTCAAATGTTTTGTTGAACGTTTTTTCGTTCATAACCGAATCGCGGAGATAGTTAATCACGTTGCGAACAGCAATAGGCTGGCATTTCGAATTCAGCCAATTTGGGGCAACGATCACCGGCAGTTTCTCCACGAGATCGCGAATGATCTCGAAGGAAGCACTGCCCGAGCCAACAATAATACCGGCCTCAAATATGGTGAAAGGAATTCCCGAATTGATCAGGGTATCTTTAACAATCTTACGGGCGTTCAAATGAGTAGAAAGTGCTCCGGCATTGCTGATCCCCCCAAGATATATCAGTTGTTTCACTTTGGTAATCCTTGCTACCCTGATAAAACAATTGGCTGATTCTCGTTCCATTTCTTCCAGGTCAACAAAAGTGTCTTTGAGTGAATGAATTAAATAATAAGCGACATCAAATTCTTTCGCAAAAAAATCATGTACGATTGTGTCATGTTGAAGAAAATCAAAATCAATGACCGTGATTTTTTTTCGCAGATCGGGATTCGGTTGAAATCGCCTGCTTTCCCTGACAACGCAGGTTACATCGTGTCCTGCTTCAATGAGTACCGGTAGCAGCCTCATTCCAATATAACCATTCGCACCAGTGAGAAGAATCCTCATCTTTTTTAATTAGATCGATGCAATAATATAT
>JBIOHI010000144.1:0-5755 GCA_044448845.1 Bacteroidia bacterium | reverse complement strand
TTTTCAGCCTGCCACAAAGCAAGTTTGCTTGAACGGGAACCTATCCTAAGTAGTTTCATTAGTTGGCCGTGTAATCAAGCAACTCATTCACCAACGCAATGTGACGGCATCCATGATCAGTCTGGGTTTTTACTTCTTTTACAAAAAATTCCTTGCACCGGGTGGCGATTTTTTGTTCACGGATCATGCAGGAACCAAATTGCTGATGAAAATTTAAAATGTTTAATTTGATGTGTTCCACTCTTGAAAATCCGGTTCGTTCTTTTAGCCATGCGTTAAATTGTTCAACACCTTCATTAATGATTTGCAATGCTTCTGGGATATCCTTCCATCTCATGTGCAACGTTTCATCCGTATATTTTGAAAGTTCGTCTATATTTAAAAAGGAGTTGTATGAATTTGTTTTTGCAACTTCATCCACATTGCTTGGAATTGAAAGATCAATGATCAGTCTTTTCTTTAAGGTGGTAAATTGTTTTTGCCTGACAACCGGTTCCGGGGCATTTGTTGCAACAATAATGATATCGGAATGATTGACGGATTCATCAAGCATGTCAAACGGGCGATAGTGCATCCGGTATGTTTCCGAAATTTCTATGGCCTTGCTTTCTGTTCTGTTCATCAGGCAAATTTTCTCCGGGTCAATGTATTCTTTTAATCCTTTAATCGTGTTGATACCGATCTTGCCGGTTCCAAGCAATAAAATATTTGCCTCAGGATGCTCAAGCATGTAATCATGAATGTACTTTACAGCGAAATGCGAAGTGGAAACGCTTCCCTGGGTGATCTGTGTTTCGGTACGTATTCGTTTGGACATTTGTTGTGCGGTGTTCACCAACTTTTCGCAATAGGTTCCGGTGGCATTAACAATTTTTGCAAGTGCGAAAGCCTTTTTTATCTGGCTGCTGATCTCATAATCGCCAAGTATCTGTGAATCCAAACCCGAAACCACCTTGCATAAATGTTTCACTGCATCTTCCCCCTGTTTATAATAGATGTGTTTTTTTAATTCGTTGAGATCACCGTTCGCTTCATCGCACCAGGTTTTGAGAATATGAGGAAGAGCTTGGTTGAAACAATAAAGTTCTGTCCGGTTGCAGGTGGAGATGATAAAGATCTCATTGGATTTGAAACCCTTGAGCTTATTGTAAATAGTTATACTTTGCTGTTCACTGAGGGAATAACGACTTCTGAAATTCACATCCGACAAGCGGTAATTAATTCCTATAACAAAAAACGAATGCAAATATTGCCAAAAGTGTGTTTTATTTTTCATCAATTTATCGCGCAAAAGTATTTACGCGAATGCACAAGTCGGTATGACTTATATCAGGTTGAAGCGTATGACACAAATTTTACACGAATGCTGTTAAGCTGCGAAAACACAACTGCTCCGAAAGATGACTAAAATCATTTTCGGGTTGTTATGACGTGATTTTTACTTCCACTTTACAAATGTGATTTTAATTGAATTCATCTTTGCACACATTTTCAAAATTGAAAAATACAGCGATCATAATTGCCAATCTTGGATCACCTGATAGTTACAGGGTGGATGATGTGAAAAAGTACCTTCGTGAATTTTTGATGGACGAGAGAATCATTGACGTTCCGTTTCTGATCCGTAAAATGATCGTGGAAGGATTTATTTTGCCAACGCGCCCTAAATATTCTGCTGAAGCTTACCACAAAATATGGACGGATAAGGGATCTCCGCTGGTTGTAAATACGTTCCAGGTTTGCGATGAATTAAAAAAGGTCGTTCAGTCCCAGGTGGAAGTTTGCATGCGTTACGGAAATCCGAAACCGGAACACGTGGTGCAAAAATTATGCAGGGTAAACCCGCAACTGGAGAAAATTCTTATCGTTCCTATGTATCCCCACTATGCCATGTCATCTTTTGAAACAACTACCAAACATGTGATAGATGGAATAAAAAAAGTAAATGATAAAATAAAAGTAAAGGTTCTGCCTCCATATTATTCAAACGAAACATACATCCATGCTTTAGCCGCTTCTATCAAACCCTTTGTAACCCGGGATTTCGATCACCTGTTATTCAGCTTTCACGGAATACCCGAAAGGCATTTGAAAAAAACCGAACCAACGCATAAATATTGCCTGGAAGCGGATTTTGAATGTTGCAACAATTCTTCCGTGATGCATAAATATTGTTACCGTCACCAGGTTGTTGAAACAACAAAACTCGTTGCCAATAACTTAGAACTTCCCGAAAACAAATTTTCACATTCTTTCCAGTCCCGCCTTGGAAAAGATAACTGGCTCAAACCTTACACGGATGCAACATTAAAAGAATTGCCCTCAAAAGGTATAAAAAAATTGCTGGTCGCCTGTCCTGCTTTCACCGCTGATTGCCTGGAAACACTGGAGGAAATTGCTGTACGCGGGAAAGAAACTTTTTTAATGGCCGGAGGTGAAACATTCACCATGATCCCGTGTTTGAATGATCATGAAGAATGGATAAAATGCCTGGCATCCTGGTGTAACGATGAAGAGCGTTTTACTGAAACAAAAAATGTACTCGCTTATCAATATTCGTAATAACAATTTTATGGTGGACCAAAATATTTCTGCACTTCTTGATAAATACAACCTTCCTGTACCTCGCTACACAAGCTATCCCACAGTTCCGTTCTGGAAAGATAACATCGACAAGCAACAATGGAGCGAAGTTTTTTCGCGTCAATTTTCAAAAAATAATAAGGAAGGGATAAGCCTTTATATTCATCTTCCGTTTTGTGAATCGCTTTGTACCTACTGCGGATGCAACAAAAAAATAACGGAAAATCATAAGGTCGAAAATGAATACATGGAGGCTCTGATACAGGAGTGGGAAATTTATCTTTCATTGATGAAACAAAAGCCATTGATAAAAGAATTGCATCTCGGTGGAGGAACTCCTACATTTTTTTCTCCTGGGAATTTAACTGAAATGATTAACTCAATTTTATCGAAAGCAATAGTTCATGATAATCCTGAATTCAGTTTTGAAGGGCATCCAAACAACACCACACGCGAGCATTTGCAGGCATTGTACGAGCTTGGATTCCGGAGAGTGAGTTTCGGAGTCCAGGATAATGATGCCGAAGTGCAACGGATCATTAACAGGATCCAGCCTTTTGAAAATGTGAAACAAGTTACGGGTTGGGCACGGGAGATCGGCTACAAATCGGTGAACTATGACCTGATTTACGGTTTACCAAAACAAAATCTCACCGGTTTAAAAAAGACAATTACCGAAATTGCATATCTGAAACCCGACCGGATTGCTTTTTACAGTTATGCGCATGTGCCATGGACAAGCCGCGGGCAAAGATTGTTTGATGAAAATGATCTTCCTTCAACCGGACAAAAAATGGAGTTGTACCGCGAAGGAAGTAAATTGTTTGTTGACTTTGGTTATACCGATATTGGTATGGATCATTTTGCATTGAAGAATGATGATCTTTACAAAGCATGGAAAGAAGGATGGCTTCACCGTAATTTTATGGGATACACCACGCAGCGAACCGCCATGTTGCTGGGTCTTGGGGTTTCAAGCATCAGCGATGCAGGGTTGGCGTTCACACAAAATCACAAAAATATTCACGATTATTATTTAGCCATAAAAAATAATGAATTGGCAGTAACGCGAGGTTTCTTTTTGAATGAAGAAGATGTGAGTTTCAAAAAATATATTCTCGATATGGCCTGTAGTGGAAAAACTTTTTTCAAACCGGAGCACAAAGTATTGCTGGAAAAATTTTCGTTTCCCGAATTAAAAATACTCGAAGAAGACGGTTTGGTAAAATGGAATGAAACCGGAGCAGAACTCACTTCAACGGGAAGGAATTTTTTACGTAATGTGTGTCGTGCCTTCGATCTTCACCTGCTTCGCAGCCCGGCAAGCGAGAACACAAAACCAAGGTTTAGTAAAGGAGTTTAACTTTTATTTTTGCCTGAAGCGTTTATAAATCCTGATCGCACTCATCAGTAAAATCAAAAACAGGGCAAGTCCTGTCAATCCCCAAACAAAACTTATACTGTTTTTTACAACCACCAGCATCACAGTTGCGACAAGAATTACGGTAGCTACTTCATTCCATATCCTTAATTGGTTCGATGAGTACCGGAAAATACCGCGCATTTGTTCCCGGTAAATTTTGTGAAGAGAAAAATGGTAGAAATAAAGGCACACTACAAAAAATAATTTGAGCCACATCCATGTATCCCAATTCCAACGGTAAAACAGGTACAAAACAAGCGGACCGAAAATGAGCGTGAGAATGGCGGATGGCCAGGTGATGCCGAGCCACAGGCGTTTTATCATGACCGTGAATTGCTCGCGCAGAATGGAACGCTCCGCCTCATTTTTTTCCCCGGCTTCCGTGTTGTAAACAAATAGCCGTACGATGTAGAATATTCCGCTGAACCAGGTTACAATGAAAATGATATGAAGTGCTTTGAGGTATAAGATCACGGACGCAAATGTATAATCCAGATTTGTTCTATCCACTAATATTTTGATCTTGCTTCAATTTTAATCCCTGCCGGGAAACAAATCGCATTTTTTTACATTTTCAAGACTGGCAGGAAAGAAACAGGATTGTATAATATTTGAATAGTTTATAGATGTAACAACTGAAGCAATAGTTTTGACTTTAAATATATCGAAGCCGGTTACGTAAACATGCCGGGGCGATGGTTTAAAGCCGGATTAGAGTTGAAAGTCAGGTACAAAAAATAAGATACAAAAAATATTTACCCATTTCTAAATTCTATAGTTTGCCTGAGAACTCTTTATTCTTATTTTTGTTGTTCAGAGAAATTAAAAGTGAACCCATGGCAGAAGTGATACGAATGCCCAAGATGAGCGATACGATGACCGAAGGCGTCATAGTAGCCTGGCATAAAAAAGTTGGTGACGAGGTGAAACCGGGAGATATCCTCGCGGAAGTGGAAACTGATAAAGCCACGATGGAACTCGAAAATTATGTGAAAGGCACCCTTCTTCACATTGGTATTGGAAAAGGGCAGGCCGTGCCGGTGGATGCCGTGATAGCAGTGATCGGTAAGAAAGGCGAAGACTTTTCCCGGCTGATCGGAAACGCGAAGCCGGATGCCTCGACTCCACTCAGCATGACACAACCAACAACTGAACAACCAACAACAAACGACAAACAACAAACACACGAACAACCCCAAACTTCAAACTCCAAACTTCAAACGGACCAGCGCGTGAAGGCTTCCCCGCTTGCAAAAAAGATCGCTTCCGACAAAGGAGTGGATCTGAAAAATATTTCCGGATCAGGTGACCAGGGAAGAATTGTGAAAAGAGATATAGAAAATATTTCTTCAGCAAAAAAATATTCTGCACCAATAATAAGAGAAGAAAGTTTTGAAGACATTCCCCTTTCGCAGATGCGCAAGACCATTGCACGCAGGTTAGTGGAAAGCAAGAACTCGGCCCCGCATTTTTATTTAACTATGTCGGTGAACATGGAACGTTCGATGGATGCCCGCAAACAACTGATCGAAATGGCGGGAGAAAAAATTTCCATCAACGATCTTATCGTTAAAGCTGTGGCAACTTCATTGAGGATGAATCCAAAAGTAAACTCATCGTGGCTTGGCGAAAAGATACGTATCAATCATCACATTCATGTGGGAGTTGCGGTAGCAATGGAAGAAGGATTGATCGTGCCGGTGATAAAATTTGCCGATGCTAAAAATGTAATGCAGATCAGTGTGGAAA
>JBIOHI010000143.1:0-5755 GCA_044448845.1 Bacteroidia bacterium | reverse complement strand
GGAAATAGCTGATTTATAATAAAATAGCTAAAAAGCCATTTATTTTATTTATAGTTTATTTGTATATTAAAAAATTCCACTTATCTTTGAATCGGAATTTTTTAATTAAATATTCATCAAATAAAAATATTATGAAAGCACGTACACTCCTTCATGCATTTAGAAACAGTCAGTTGCAAAAGCAATTAGTCATTGCCCTTATGTTGATGTTCACTGGTTCGGCTTATGCCCAATTGGCCAACCCCAATGAAAGTAACCAGACCTCGTCAAACAATCATTTTGTTTATGACGATCAGCCTGCGGTTACTGTTTTTGTTTCACCTGAAGCCGCTTCAACAGCTGCAGTTTCGTTGATAAGCAATTCGACACCTGAAATAAATGATGTGACGGTATGGGATAATTCTGTAGAAAATCATTTGTTAATTCTGACCGTTAATACAATGAGGATGAATTTATCAGCAGTGGTTTATGATGCCAATGGCAACCGCGTTATGTTAGAAACTCCAATTGATCCAGGTTCTTACCGTATGGTGGAACACACCCGTGATTTAAAACCAGGAACCTATTACCTGCATATTCTTGAAAAAGGGCAGATCATTGAAAAACAAAAATTCACCGTAAAGTAAATTTTCATAGTTTAGTTAGTTAGTTTGGAAGGGCAGTTAGAAATAACTGCCTTTTCTTTTTTTATTCACATTGAATAAAAATTAAGCTTTTTATTACAATTTTGAAAAAAAATAAATTGAAACTATGAGCGATAATAAAGAAAAATTGAAAGCGCTCCAGCTTACCATTGATAAGTTGGAAAAGACCTACGGTAAAGGCACGGTGATGAAGATGAACGACAAGAACATCGAAGGTGTGGAAGCTGTTTCAACCGGCTCACTTGGGTTAGATATTGCCCTGGGAATTGGCGGATTGCCCAAAGGAAGGGTGATCGAAATCTACGGTCCCGAATCATCGGGAAAAACTACTTTATCCATGCATGCCATTGCCGAAGTGCAGAAACAAGGAGGGATGGCAGCTTTTGTCGATGCGGAACATGCGTTCGATAAAAGCTATGCGGAAAAACTCGGGATCGATATTGAAAATCTTTTGATCTCCCAACCTGATGACGGAGAACAGGCGCTCGAAATTGCAGATGCATTGATTCGATCGGGAGCCATTGACATAATTGTTATTGATTCGGTGGCTGCATTGGTTCCTAAAGCCGAGATCGAAGGTGACATGGGCGATTCGAAAATGGGATTACAGGCACGATTGATGAGCCAGGCATTGCGTAAGCTAACAGGAACCATTAACAAAACCGGTTGCATTTGTATTTTTATCAATCAACTGCGCGAAAAAATAGGAGTGATGTTCGGAAATCCGGAAACTACCACCGGTGGCAATGCTTTGAAATTTTATGCTTCTGTTCGCCTGGATATTCGCAGAATAGGGCAGTTGAAAGAAGGCAATGATATTTTCGGTAACCGCACCAAAGTAAAAGTAGCTAAAAATAAAGTAGCACCGCCTTTCCGCACAGTTGAATTCGATATTATTTATGGACAAGGGATTTCGAAGGTAGGTGAGATCGTTGATCTTGGTGTGGACATGGATATCATCAAGAAAAGCGGTTCGTGGTTCAGCTATAATGAAACCAAATTGGGTCAAGGCAGAGATGCAGTGAAACAAATCTTTTTGGATAATCCGGAAATGGCTTTGGAAATAGAAAACAAAATTAAAGAGAAAGCATTTGGGGGTGCGTACCAGCCAAAAGTTGATCACGGAGATTAATCATTGTGATGCGAACAATAAAAAAACGCTCCCCGAAATTTTTCGGGGAGCGTTTTTTTATTGAATTAATTTTATGCGTGTGCCGCCACAGCTTTCTCCTGGTTCTGGTATTCAGCGATCAGCTTCTTTTGCATCTCGGCAGGTACTACCTGGTATTCGCTGAACTGCATTTTATATTTTGCTCTTCCCTGGGAAATGGATCTAAGAGTAGAAGAATAATCCTGCATGTCAACAAGCGGAACTTTGGCATTTATCTTTTGATAGTGACCTTGTGTATCCATTCCTTCAATGATCCCTCTCCGTGTTTGCAGGTCACCCATCACCGCACCGGTGATCTCATCGGGGCACAAAATTTCCACTGTATAAATTGGTTCGAGCACTTGCGGATTTGCAAGGTGAAATGCTTCTTTGAATGCCATCATTCCGGCAATTTTGAACGAAATATCATTCGAATCAACAGCATGCATTTTACCGTCATAAACACTTACCCTTACATCGCGAGCGTATGAACCGGTAAGCGGACCTTCGTGCATTTTCTCCATCACACCTTTTAATATCGATGGTAAAAAACGCTGATCGATCACACCGCCAACGATACAATTTAGAAAAACTAATTTTCCTCCCCAGGGTAAGATATGTTCATCGCGACCGCGCACGGAGAATCCTTTGGGATCAGGCATTCCATCGTAATACGGCTCAACCAGCATATACACTTCACCAAATTGCCCGGCACCTCCTGATTGTTTTTTATGACGATAACTGGTTTGAACTGCCTTTTGAATCGTTTCGCGGTAAGGAATTCTCGGTTTGATAAAATTCACACCCAGTTTGTGCATGTGTTCGAGTTTCCATTTGATCACCGAAAGATGCAACTCACCCTGGAAGTGCAGAATTGTCTGCTTTAGTTCCTGCGAAACTTCAATGATGATGGTTGGATCTTCTTCGTGTAACTGATGTAATGCGACGGATAGTTTTTCTTCTTCTCCTTTCTTCGTGGATTCAATAGCCATGCGCATGTTCGGGAGCGGATATTTTATTGGTTCGATCACATAATTTTTTCCCTTGATGTGAAGGGTATTGTTTGTGTGCGTATTTTTCAGTTTGATGGTGGCGCCAATATCACCTGCTACCAGTTCATTCACCGGGATTCTTTTTTTGCCTTCAATGATAAAAAGCTGGTTGAATTTTTCGGCCGTGCCATTTGCTTCGTTGTACAATTCCATTCCCACCTTCAGTGTTCCCGAAATCACTTTGAAAATGGACATATCGCCCAGGTGCGGTTCGGAGATTGTTTTAAAAACGAAAAGGCAAATCGGTCCGTTCGCATCACAGGTTAAAGTATCACCGGATGTTAATTTTTGCGGAGCCATTTCATTTGAACTTGGGCAAATGTTATCAATGAATCCCATCAGCCTGCCGGCACCCATATTTTTCTTTGCATCGATGCAGAATAAAGGAAACAGTTCGTGCGAGATCATCGCTTCTTTCAATACCACGCGCATTTCATCTTCATCGAGGTTTCCCGTTTCGAAATATTTTTCCATGAGTTTCTCGTCATTCTCTGCAATAGATTCAACGAGTTGCTGATGCAGTTTTGAGGCTTTCTTTTTTTCGTTTTCGGGTATCGGAAGCTTTTCCGGTTTACCTCCATTAGCCGAAAATTTATACATCGTCATTTTCAACACATCAATGATCGAATCGAAGTTCAATCCCTGGTTGACCGGATATTGAACCACTAAAACTTTATTTCCGAATCGGGATTTTGCCTGTTCCACCGTTTTATCAAAATCAGATTTTTCGTGATCGAGTTGATTCACTGCAAAAATGATGGGAGTTTTATATTGTTCGGTGTATTCCCAGATCAATTCAGTTCCGACTTCCACACCAAAGCAAGAATTCAAAAGTATTACTCCGGTATCCGAAACACGAAGAGCCGAAATAACTTCACCTACGAAATCATCGTACCCAGGAGTATCGATAATATTTATTTTAAATCCACGCCATTGCGTATGCAATAATTTCGAGAAAACAGAATTTCCTCTTTGTTGTTCCAGTTCGTGGTAATCGGCAACTGTGTTCTTTTCTTCCACAGTGCCTCTTCGCGTGATGAGCCCGGCTTCAAACAACATGCTTTCTGCAAGTGTTGTTTTACCGGAACCCGGGTGTCCAAGTAAAGTAATGTTCTTTACGTGAGCGGTGTCTAATTCAGCCATAACTAAAATGATTTATATGTTTTGTGAAATAATTGTTAATTCGGTGAATTGCAAATTTTACTGAAAAAAAATCATTTTTACCTGAAAAAAATCAGGAAACCATATAAAAAAAACGGCTGCCACTTTTCAGTAACAGCCGTTTTTGTTCTGATATAAATTTATTCTTTAGTTTCTGTTTCGGTTGAAGTTTCTGCAGACGTTGTAGTTTCTTTCTTCGTAGCAGGTTTTCTTCCACGTCTGGTTCTCTTCGCACCGGTCTTGGTGGTTTTATCTTTCAATAAACTCTCATTGAAATCAACCAGTTCCATGATCGCCATTTCTGCATTGTCGCCTTTGCGGTTCTCCAGTTTTAAGATCCTGGTGTAACCTCCGGGGCGGTCTCCCACTTTTTCGGCAACTGCTCCAAACAATTCTTTGATAGATTCTTTGTCTTTCAAATAACTGAAAGCTGTTCTGCGCGAATGCGTGGTATCGTTCTTTGCTTTGGTAATAATGGGTTCAATATAAACGCGTAACGCTTTTGCTTTTGCAACCGTAGTGGTAATACGTTTTTCCTTTATCAGTGATGAAGCCATGTTGGAAAGCATTGCCTTACGATGCGATGCCGTTCTTCCCAAATGGTTTACTGTTTTTCCGTGTCTCATTTTTTTAGTTATTGGTCACTCGTCACTCGTCATTCAAATTTTTTTAGAAATGACCATTGACTAATGACTATTTTTAGTCTTCGTTCAATTTATACTTCGAAACGTCCATTCCGAAAGTTAATCCTTTTTCTCTCACGAGTTCTTCTAATTCGGACAAAGATTTCTTACCGAAGTTTCTGAATTTTAAAAGATCGGCAATGTCGTAACTCACCAGTTCAGCAAGCGATTTGATATCGGCTGCTTTCAGACAGTTGTACGCACGAACGGAAAGATCAAGGTCGGAGAGAGGTGTTTTCAAAATTTTGCGGATGTGCAATAAATTCTCGTCCACTTCCTGCGGAGCTTCTTTCACATGTGTATCCAGCGTAATCAACTCATCCGAGAACAGCATGAAATGTTGTATCAGGATTTTTGCCGCTTCTTTCAATGCATCTTCCGGGTGAATGGAACCATCGGTAGCAATTTCGATCAACAATTTTTCGTAGTCAGTCTTTTGCTCCACGCGGTAATCTTCCACGTTGTATTTCACGTTTTTGATCGGAGTGAAGATCGCGTCAATGGCAATCAATCCGATGGCTGCATCTTTCGGTTTGTTTTCGTCAGCCGGAACATAACCTCTTCCTTTTTCCACCGTAAGTTCCAGTTCAATGTGAACTTTTGGATCCATGCGGCAAATAACCAAATCGGGATTCAATATTTTGAATGCGTTGGTGTGTTTGCTGATATCACCGGCAACAAACTGATCCTGTCCCTTGATGTTGATGAAAATCTTTTCACTGTCAACTCCATCCATCACTCTTTTGAAACGAACCTGTTTTAAATGTAAAACGATTTCGGTCAGATCTTCGATCACACCCTTTATGGTAGAAAATTCATGTTCGATCCCGGCAATCTTCATGGAAGTAATGGCATACCCTTCCAGTGATGAAAGCAGGATCCTGCGAAGCGCATTTCCTATGGTAACTCCATATCCTTTTTCAAGAGGACGGAATTCAAACTGACCGTAAAAGTCAGTTTCTTTATGCATGATAACTTTATCAGGTTTCTGAAATGCAAGTATTGACATAGTTTGTGATTAAAGTTTAATTTATTATTTAGAATATAATTCAACGATCAATTGTT
>JBIOHI010000142.1:0-5763 GCA_044448845.1 Bacteroidia bacterium | reverse complement strand
GATCAAAACCTCACCACGGAACATGTCGCAATAATTATAAGTGAGCGGGCGATAAACCGCATCGTAAAACTGATGGGTATTATCACTGTTGATTCCGTCATCTTTTGCTCCGCCAAAATATGTTGAGCCGACAAGTGTGGAACCATCGGGACTTAATTTGGTGACGAAAATATCATAATTACCGTTTTGGGTTTTGTCGAAAGCAGTTGATGACACCGGGAAATTAGTGGAAGTGGTGGTTCCTAAAATAATAATGTTGTTGCTACTGTCGCAGATCATGCTGTGAGGTTGCTCATTTTTGGTGCCACCGAGGTAAGTGCAGAAAATAAGTTGTGAACCATCCGGAGTGTATTTAATGATCCCGACATCACGGGCAAGATCTTCTCCTCCAATGGTTATACCGCCCCGGTATGTCACCTGGAATGCTCCACTTGTAACAGGATATTGATTTCCATAAACCGTTCCACCTGAAATTCCGTTGCCAAGATTATCATAGGTTCCCGTAAAGCCCCAGTTGTCGGAAAGCGAACCGGAGAATGTTCCGAAGATCACTGTCGGATCAATGATCAGATTCAGATTTTTATTGTATTCATTCACAAAATAACTCACTGTGTTACCCGAAAGAATAAAATTCGAATTGAACGGAACACCGCTTTGGATGCAAACCGGTTTTTCTTCTTTGATGACACCAATTGAAGTGGTAATATTTAAAGCTCCCGCATAGATGCCAATTGAAGTGGCTCCATTATATTTCCATTTTATAACCGATGGATTGCCACCGGGATGAACAATGAAATTTATTTTAAAAGAAGATTCCTGCGCAATGTATTCGAGGTCGATGTGGTCGTAAATGTTTTTAAGCGTGATCTTTCCAAAGGCGTAACAATGGTTTTTCCATTTGGAAGGATCGTTGCCGATAAAATAATTATAGTATTCGGAACTCTGTTCTTCCCTGGTAACCGTGGGGTTCGGGTTGGCATTCAACAACTCAACAAACAGGTTATGGCAATTGATAACTGCGATATCTTGGTGGTCATGATCTTTTTCGTGTAACGCATGCTCGTCATATAATGCGTAGGCAATCCCCTTTGCAGTAATGAAAATGGAGCCGCTGTTGATGGTAGTCTTGAATAAGACCTGAGATTCCCACTGGCCTTTGTTTTCGATGATGCGAATGGATTTTGGAGGAGGCGGTGAATTGAAAGGTTTGGCCAATATTTTACCACCCTGGAGAATCAGGAGAATGCAACAGATAAAACAATATGTTTTGAGCAATTTCAAAAACAATATACAAAATTATTTAATTTGTTGGAATTAACCGTATTAAATTGCAAACCTCTTCACTATTATACCAGACGTGAAAAAAAGGAAAATGGTTGTATTGACCGGGGCGGGTATCAGCGCTGAGAGCGGTTTGAAAACTTTCCGCGACAGCGATGGGTTGTGGGAAGGCTATAATGTTTACGATGTAGCCACTCCCGAGGCATGGCTTAAAAACCCGGCCATGGTGCAGGAATTCTATAACCTTCGGAGAAAAGCGGTTCTTGAGGCACACCCCAATGCCGCACATTTTGCCTTGACTGAACTGGAAAAAGAATATGAGGTTACCATCATCACACAAAATATTGATGACCTACACGAACGTGCAGGTTCAACCAACATCATTCATCTTCATGGCGAGATCAAGAAATCTCAAAGCACTTTTGATAAAAGATTGGTGTATGATATTGATGGATGGGAATTGAAAATGGGAGAGATATGTGAACTCGGAAGACAATTGAGGCCGTTCATTGTATGGTTTGGCGAACCTGTTCCGATGATCGAAGAAGCGGCAAACATCGCATCGGAGGCGGAAATTTTTGTAGTGGTCGGAACTTCGCTCGTAGTTTATCCGGCAGCAGGACTGTTGAATTATGTGAATGATGATGTTCCGGTGTACATCGTTGATCCGGGCGAACCGGCATTTACGAAACGTGAAAATGTTTTTTTCATCCGGGAAAAAGCAACAACAGGAATGTTGAAACTTGTTGAAATACTAAAATAAAATTTATGAAATACGAATGCGAACCAATTTACGAACCCAATTGTTTAGTTCATTTTGCGAGTATATTTCATTCGTATATTCGTAAAGATTAGTATTTCGTAAAATACAAATGACCAGAAAAGAACGATTCGAAAGATTTATAAGCTACTTTTCGCTTCATCAGCCTGAGGCGGAAACGGAACTGAATTACGTCAGTCCGTATGAATTGATAGTTGCCACCATTCTTTCCGCACAATGCACCGACAAGCGCGTGAACATGACCACGCCTGCTTTCTTCCGAAAATTTCCAACCGTTAAAAAATTAGCTGAAGCAGAATTCGATGACGTTTTCGATCTGATAAAAAGTATTTCGTATCCAAACAATAAATCCAAACACCTGGTCGGTATGGCGCAAATGCTGGTGAAAGATTTTAACGGGGAAGTACCTTCAGCAGTGGATGAGCTTGTGAAACTTCCCGGTGTCGGAAGAAAGACTGCCAATGTAGTTTCATCCGTTGCGTTCAAACAGCCTTCGATGGCTGTGGATACGCATGTTTTCAGGGTTGCTGCAAGGATCGGTTTGACGGTGAATGCAAAAAATCCTTTGCAAACCGAACAACAATTAGTAAAATACATCCCGGAAAAATATATTGCGGTGGCGCATCACTGGCTTATTTTGCACGGGCGATATGTTTGCATTGCACGAAAACCGAAGTGTGACGCTTGCGGAATAAAAAGTTTTTGCAAATTCTTCGAATCAATAAATAAAAAATAAAACGATGGACATCGATGATCTCAACTTTCTCCCCGACTGGGATGACGAACCTTTCAACCTGAACGAGGATGATGAAGGTGAAGAATGGAAAACGGCTTCCGCGCGTGGGGCGACCAAAGCGATGTACCTGAAATGGAGGGAAGTTTTCGGATTGATCATGGCGTTTGCCGAATACATTGCCGATGACGCCAAAGAGCACGAATCGGAATCGGAAACGCAGATGACCCGGAGATTCATTTATGAAAATGCCATGATCGTTGCACCGAAGATCATGGGAGCGGCCGGTTCCGGCATGTATGTTCTTCAAATGGAAAATGCTGCCATCATTCGAACCAACTGTCGGCAACTTATGGAACAGGTGGTGTTTGCCGTAATGCAGGGCGATGCAGATGAAACACAAGAACAAGCCATCCAGGAAGGAATGGAAGAATTCAGGGAATTGTTTAAAAAGTGGGTGGCCACTTTTGTTAAAGATGAATTTGAAGATGAGTGGGGACTTTTTGTGTAGATAATTATTACGCGCTTTCAGCGCTTGAGTTGTCATTTAATAACTCCCGGCTTCACCGAGAGTCAGGTACTGCGAGCTTTCAGCGTTTGAGCCGATACGTTTGCTGATCATCCAGCGGCTGGTTTTTACGCGCTTTCAGCGCTTAAGATTATTGCGTAGTTGTAAATTTTCGTGAACCGATCAGTTCATCGTATTTGTACTTCACGTTTTTGTGGTAAACCAGCACCAGGTATTCGTTCTCAGCAAGCGAACTGCTTCCTTCAAAAAAAGCTTCATTCGGTTTTCCATTCTCGTCTTTTATCACGTAGAAGTATTCGTAACGGCCTTGTTTCAGCGGAGTTTCAAGGTCGTAACGGTTTCTGTTCGCATTGTAATCGAGTTTATACTGCGGCCTTAATTTCCAGTCGGTGAATTCACCGATCACGTAAACATCCTGCGGAATCTGTTCGGTGGAAAGATAAAAATTCACCAGGGCATAATCGCCATCGGTTTCACCGGTTGTACCCGCATCTTTGTTCTGAATGATCCGTATTCCATTATTATCAATGTATGTTACATATTGTTTGCTTCCGCGGGATTCATCAATATTTAAAATGATATGGTAAACGGTATCGAGAAATTTGCTGCGAACATTCAGACTCACGGAACGTAAATTTCGCATATCAAAAAAACGAAATTCATTTCCCCCGTTAAAAAGGATCTGGTCGGTGTTGGTGTAATCTAAAATATTGTCGCGGATAAAAAGTGGTTTCATTCCGGTGATGGCATTGTCCCAGCGGCCGTTTTGCACGATCACTACTTTTACATCACCATACGGATCGGGAATGTTGTAACCATTGGTATTCACAGTGAAATTAACTTCCTGCTTGGTGTAGCGGTTCACTGCAGTTTGCGCCATTTGCGCTTTCCCATCGATGGTAACGGATGGAATAATAACCATCATTCTTCGCGTGAGCACCAGGTCATTCTCATCATAATTGCGGTACACTTTCAGTAAAAAATTTCCAGCGATCATCGGTTTTACGTTTTCGTTCGGAAGCAGTAACGTGTAATGAATATACTTTACATACGTATTGCTGGAAAATTTAATGTCGCTGATCTGGTCGAAGGTCATGCCCGAAATGTATTCATTTTGCTGGAGCCGCGAAGGTACCCAGTTGGCATCACAATGAACCAGTGTGTACTGGAAGTATTCTGTTTTAGATCCGAAAATATCGAAACTCAGTTGCAGTTGCTCGCCCGAATTCAACGTCATGATCGGGTAACGGTCGTCAACTCCGTATTTCGAGAAAATGACTGTTTGCACTTTGTTGTCATAGACCTGGTTGTCGAAAACGAGTTTCGATTTATCTTCCTGTGCCAAAAGATTCAGCGTTGTCAGGACAAGCAGCAAGTGCAAAAATATTTTTTTCATTTCAGGATTCTTCAAGTTTTACAATTTCGTTGAATAAGGATTCATATTCTTTTTCCTTTTCCGCCAGCTTAGTTTTCAGGTTCTCGTAATTTTTCTGAAAGATAAGAAATTCTTCCTTATTCATTTTATTCTGGTTTGACACCAGTTCATTTTCGGACGTTTTTATTTCTTTCGCCAGTTCGCTTATCTGTTGCTCGGCAAATTCAAACTGTTTCTGCAGCTTTTGTTTTCGGTTCGTGTTGTTTTTGTTTTCATTCTTTTTCTGCTGAACTTTTGCTTCTGTTTTTTTTGCTGCCGGTTTCGATTTTTCCTGTTTCAGTTTTAACTCTTCGACTTCAGCCTGTTTCTTCTTCCAGTATTCAAATTCGGCATAGGTTCCCGGGTATTCTTTCAACTCATGATCTTCGAGCCACCATATTTTATTTGCCACGCGGCTTATAAAATACCGGTCGTGCGAAACGAGTATGATCGTGCCCGGATATTTTTGCAATGCCTCGGTGAGAATATCGATCGAACGCATATCGAGGTGATTCGTGGGTTCATCCAGCATTAAAAAATTTGCTTCCGCTATCAATATCTTCGCCAGCGCCACTCGCGATTTTTCTCCACCCGAAAGCACTTTTATCTTTTTGAAAACGTCATCGCCTTCAAACAAAAAACAACCGAGCAGGGTACGGAGTTCGGCTTCGGTGCGGTCGCTTCCGCTTTGTTGCAATTCCTGAAGTACTTCATTCTGCATGTGCAATGCTTCCAATTGATGTTGCGCATAAAATGCAGATTTCACATTGTAACCCGTAGTTATGGTACCTTCAAATTTTTCAGTTCCCGCGATCATACGCAGCAAGGTTGATTTTCCTTTTCCGTTCGCTCCGATCAAAGCGATCTTATCTCCACGTAGAATGGTTCCGCTGGCATGTTTCAGAATTTCCACATCGGGAAAGGATTTAGACACATCGGTAATCTCGGAAACGATCTTTCCTGAAACCTGCGCCATTCGAAAACGAATATTGATTGCGCTGTTATCTTCTTCGGGTGATTCGATG